>CAXHHS010000296.1:0-7838 GCA_964015645.1 uncultured bacterium | reverse complement strand
AGTCTCGTGGGCTCGGAGATGTGTATAAGAGACAGTTATAATAGATTCTGTTGATCATAGAAATATCTGCTCAATGATATGCTAAAACATATATGAGCCTGCTATTTTTTGAAATCTCAACGCTGAAAGCGTTAAACACCATAGCCCAGGGTAAGCGCCATAGGCGCGCCACCCTGGGCTATGAGATAGCAAAACCAATCAACCCTGTAAGGGTTGCACAATTTTCTATAGTTAGTTGCACCCCTTTCGCGTAGCGACCACTACGTGGCAGGGTGCGGTTGGTTCGTATCATTTATCCCAGGGTGGCACGACTTCGTCGCTTACCCTGGGCTATGGAATTAAGCCCTTTCAGGGCAAATCAACACTATTTGGTTTTCAACAAATCCATCATAGATCTAAAGGAATAATCACGATGGTGGATCAAGCTGGCGATGCGGAAGATTTTCCCGGCGAAGAAAAAGACTAAGATAATTGCGACCACCATCAGCCCGGTGGAGATATAATAATCCATAATTGGTAATTCGCTCATCGGAGTGCGTAAAATCATGAATGCCGGCGAAAAAAACGGGATAAACGATAAAAAGCGAATGGTCAGCGCATTGGGCGAGAGCAAAACGAAAGCGGCGAAAATCACCGGTGAAATTAACAATACCCGCACCAACTGCGCCAGATGATGAGCGCCCAGGCTATTGTTGGCAATCGACGCAATTGCCACAAACATTGCACCAAACAATAGATACGCCAATACAAAATAGAGGTAAAAGATGCCGGCGTTTTCCAACGTTAGAAACGTGATGTCGGTGGTGGGAATGAGGTTAACAAAAACGAAAAATGCTGTTAATACCATCCAAATCAAAATTTGCAGTGTTCCCAACAAGCCGATGCCTAAAAATTTACCGCCAATTAACTGAAAAGAATTTGTTGAGGAAATGAGTATTTCCAATACCCGGTTCGATTTTTCCAGCACGATAGATGCGAACAAAAACCCGGTGGTCGTGTACAGTGCCATAAACAGAAATATTAGCACAATAACCGGCGCCAGGTAAGTTGTCATCACTTTAAATTCTCGCTTACCCTGCCCTTCAACCAAAAATTCCTGAATAATCACCGGGTTCAAGAACTCTTGCATTTTGGTGAAGGTGACGCCGTCTTCGCGCATTCGCTCTTCTACCAGCATTACTTGCAAGGCGTGTTCCAGGGGTTGGATGCGTAAAAAATTCATCGCCTGGTTGGAATGAAATTCGACGAAGCCGTTTCGGAATTTTCTGCCATCAATCACCACATAACCGGCCAGACGTTTGATGCGCAGGAGACTGTCCGCTTTATCTAACACATTTTCTTTCACCAGGGAATCGACCGATTGATGAAGTTTCTGGTAGGTGATTTCTGCCAGATCGCGCCGCTCGCGTGTTGCAATCATTTCGTCGTAGGTTTGGCCAAGTTGCCGTTCCTTTGCAGCCGAAGACGGGCGTTGAAACAGGTACCGCCGCCGGTCTTTGATTTTAGTATATCCTTTTTCCAAACTATCCAAAACATGTTTGGCAACTGCCAGGTCAATCACTTTTTGCCGCATTCCGGCGTTCGTATCCGGCAGAATCGGTTGCAGCAATACCCGGGACGCAGCACGATTATCGAAACTGAGCGCTAAACGCTCTGAGAGTATTTGGCAGTAATTGAGAGTGTCAAATTCGACACAACCTATTACCTGGTCGCGGTTTGATTGGGTGCTTTCGTAATATAACGACGGAATGATGATAATTGCGCCCAGGAAAACCGGCACGACAAACGTTGCCAGGAGAAACCGCCGGGTTTTAAAATGGTGAATAAACTCCCATCCGGCAATAACAAAAAATCGTCTCATAAAGCCTCAATTTTTCCCATTTACAAGTTGTAAAAAAATGTCGTTCAGGCTGGGGCGGTTCACTTCCACACGCGATACTTTAACGGATTTGATGATTACATCCAGAATTTTTTGAGGGGGGATTTTGCTATCGATGTATAAACGGGCAGTACGCTTTTCTTGAACGAAGCGTTTTACACCGTAAATACTTTTTAGGCTGTCCAAATCGTTATCCGCTTCTACTTTGATCAGGTTTTCCTGGTATTTTTTGTGGATTTTGGACACATTGTCTTGCAAGATAATTTGGCCATTATTTAACATTAGCACCTGGTCGCAAACATGCTCGGCATCGTCTAGTTGATCGGTGGCTAAAATAACGGTTTTGCCTTCATCCTTAAAGCGTTGCAATAATTTGCCCATCAGGGTTACATTGTTGGGAGTAAGACCGGCAAACGGCTCATCCAGTATAATCAGGTCCGGATTATGGATGATGGCGCACATCATCTGCACCTTTTGCTGCAAATCTTCATTTAAATCCGAAACCGGTGTGTCCATCTTGTCGATCATGTTAAAACGATCCATCAGGCGAACGGCCTCTACGCTGGCTTTTTTTCGCGACATATTTTTAAGGCGGGCAAAGTGGATCAGTATTTTATTGAGGGGATCGGTTTGGTACAGCCCTCGTTCCTCCGGCAGGTATCCGATTGCATCGCGGATTTTCGAACCCATCGGCATATCATCATAACTCACTAACCCATTATTCGGTTTTATGATGTCCAGAATAATTCGCAGCGCAGTCGTTTTGCCAGCGTTGTGAGGCCCTAAAACGCCGAAAACATACCCGGCACGCGCATCAAAGGATAGATCTTCGAGAATCGACCTGCCGTTGAAACTTTTACAAATATCTTCTAACCGTACATGCATGAAATTAGATCACAAAATTTTAATTTGCCCGGCCCCGGATTGCATTAGCTCCGCTTTTAACAAGCGGGAGTTGCGATCCGCTACTTTTATTTCCGAACGAACATCCGTCTCAAACTCCGAAGATTCAATCGCACCGTTATACTTTGACAGAATATAATGAACCTGGCGCGTCAGATTATACGGATAATGTATCTTAAAATAATGATATTGCACAAATTCTTTTATTTTTCCTTTTTGAATCGTTTCTTCCGCGCATTGGCTATAGGCGCGCAGCAATCCGCCAGTACCTAATTTAACGCCGCCATAATAGCGGGTTACCACCAGCAGGCTTTGCAGAAGCTCGTATTTTTCCAGCATCGATAAAATCGGTTTGCCGGCGGTTCCGGAAGGCTCGCCGTCATCGGAATAACGGAAGGTATTTTTGTCAATTCGATACGCGAAACAATTGTGGGTCGCATCATAAAACTCGCGGCGAATGGCATTAAGTTGATCTTCGATTGCACTTTGGCCTTTGGCTGCGGATAAGGAACCGATAAATAACGACCGTTTAACTCGGAGTTCGTGGCGGGTGGGACTTGCTACTGTAAAATTCTCTGGCTCATTCATAAGATAATGATGGTTTATAAAACCTGTTCACCAAAGGGAAGTTGTATTTGTGTCGCAGAACCTCCCGGAGGTTCAAATATAGCGTATTTATGATACTTGTTAATAATTAAACCTCTAATTTTGACTTCTAGTTTGGCTTAAAACCTCCGGGAGGTTTAGAAATACAGGGAATTATTCCCAATGATCACTGGCAAATAGCTGCCGAAAAAAAGTGCAAAAATGCCGAAAAATATACGCCTTGCGAATATAATTGTCAAGAATATACCCAAAAGTGATGGATTATTTCATTTGGATAGATTTTTTATGAATAATCTAATATATTGTCGATCTTTTACTTAAGTGAGGAAATAAGAATGAGATTTATTATCTTTTCTGCGCTGGTATTTGCAATTCTAACTGTTTCGTGTGATCAATTTATCGGCGGTGACCCGGTTGCGGAATTGGAGCAAACCGAATATACGCGCAAAATCGACCCGAATAAAATGGCAGAATGGTTGAATCACCAGGCGCCATCCGTTCGCCGGAAAGCGGTTGAAACGCTGGGACGAATTCAGGATTCCACCCGGGTAGCCCAACTTGCCAATCGCCTTTCCGATAGCGACGCGAGCGTTCGTTACGCTGCTATTTTTGCATTGGGACAGCTTTTTTCACCGCAAGCAGAGCAATATTTAATCGATGCACTGATCTCGGAAGCAAATAAACAAAATCGCCTGGCGATTATTGAAGCCTTGGGCAAAAGCGGCACGAATAAAAATCCCGATGTGCTGAAAGACTTTGTCGATAGCAGCGATCCGGAATATCAAAAGGAATCTGCCATTGCCTGTGGAATTTTGGCGTATCGCGGCTATCACCCCCATGTTCTGGCAAACTCCCTGGGCAAATTGATGAACAATAAACGAGATCCGGACATCTCCTGGCGCGGTGCTTATGCCGTTTACCGGATCGGTGTATTGCGTTCTTTCAATGACTTAACGGCCGCAATGCAGCAGAATGACCCGCTAACGCGTTATTTCGCATTAAAGGGAATGGAGCAATTAGTCTATTTGATGGATACGCCGCAGTTCAAAGAATATCGCAATCAACCCGGGATAAAGGATTTGTTGCGATTGTATAGTTCCCGAAAGTTCCGGCAATTGATTGTCGAACAAGGTCAGGATTCAACCTACTGGTACGTGCGGCTGGCAGCCGTGGAGTTAATGTCGGCGACGAAGGAACAGTCGATGCAAAACGAGATCATCAAACGATTGGATGATCCACATCCCTATGTAAAGCTCCAGGCGATTCGCTCCCTGGCTAAATTCAAAAACTGGCTGACCCGCCGGGAAATGCGCCGAATTTATAAAGAAACGGAAGATTGGCGTTTGAAGGGCGAAGCATTAACGGTGCTCGCGCTTGTGCAGCCGAATGAGGCTTTGAACCATGTAAAAGCCGATTTGATAGATAAACCCTGGCCGCAAAACTACTATGCCATCCGCACTTTGGATAGTTTAAAAACCGTTGATCCGCGTAAAAAATTAAAAGAGGAAAAAGAAGCCACTGAGCTGCTAAGAGAGTTGGCAAAAGGTGAAAATCGTGCCCAGGCGACGTTGGCGCTGGAAGTTTTGGTTGATCGCTCTGATCCCCCGGAAATCGATTTTTTTGTTGAGAGGCTCGATACTGGCGACCCTGCAATTACCACTATCGTTGCCAGCTACCTGGCGTTGGTGAACGATCCTCGACCGGCGCAAGCCGTTAGCCCGCTGGTAACTGTTTACAAGAAATTCCAGGCCCCTCGCGACCTGGAGGCGATGGAGGCTGTCATTACCGCGTTAGACAGCATCGATAGCCAGGAAGCGGTTCCTTTTTTACGAGAGCAATTGAGTAATCCGTATCAGAATATTCGACAAAAAGCCCGGCAAGCGTTGATGGGAATTACACAGCAAAATGATATTCAAATTCCCCCGGTGGAAGACCAATACCCTGTTAAATGGGATTTCCACAAGGTAAACCCGGATTCTACCTATCATGTAAAATTCCACACCACTGCTGGCAATTTTACCATTGAGCTTTTGCCGGAAAAAGCCCCGGTGACGGTTGCTAATTTTAGTTCCCTGGTGCAGCAGAATTTTTATAATGGTATCTATTTTCACCGGGTAGTGCCGGGGTTTGTCATCCAGGCCGGCGATCCTCGTGGTGATGGTTGGGGTGGTGCAAATAATGCGATTCCCTGCGAATATAACGATTTGGACTACGATCGCGGCATGGTTGGCATGGCTCTCTCCGGGAAAGATACCGGCACCAGCCAATTTTTTATTACCCAGACCCCACAGCCGCATCTCAACGGAAAATACACCATCTTTGGCCGTGTCATCTCCGGTATGGATACCGTCGAAAGCATTATGATATTTGATCGAATTGTGAAAACGGAGTTGGTAGTGAAGTGAGAAGGGGCGCAGCACAAATTGTACAAAGAATGAGGTTTAAAAATGAATAACCCCGCGCTTCAAGATACTGTTGGCGAACTAGTGTGGTTTAAAAATTCCCCGCCTTTTGACAAGGAGGGGACCGATTTTCGACGCGTTCAGCGAGAAAATCAGGGGTGGTTGAAATCTGCGCTTTCAACCACCCCTGCATCGTTCGCTAAACGCTTCACGACGCTGTCCCCTCCTTATCTAAGGCGGGGAATTCTAAAAATATCGAATTCGCCAACAACATCCTTCAGCACAGAGCTATTCATTTCGATATTTTAAAGAAATTTGTGCTGAGTCCAATATTAAACTCTAAAGAAAAGATCCTTTGATCGCATTTACTTAAATTTATAGCGCCATCTCATAAATCCGGTACTTTTTATAAATTTCTCCACCCATCATTACTGCTGCTTTATTCATCAGTTCATTGTCTTCCAATATCCAGGACATTTCGCCATGAAAATAGTTTTGCGCTTTACACCGTCGCATTGTTTCGGCGTAAAATAGCGCGCCCAGACCTAATTTTTGATACTCGCGTTTGGTACCCAGGATAATAATTCGCACACTGTTAATTTTACGCTTGTACCATAAAAACTTAAACAAACCGAATGGTAAAAGTTTACCATTCCTGATTTTGCTAAATACCTCGTTATAATTCGGCATTACCAGCGCAAACCCAATCGGTTCGCCTTTATATTCGCCAATTAGTGTGATATTAGGATCGGCAATCTTTTTAAAATCGTCCGCGACAAAATCGAATTCTTCACGCGTCATCGGCACAAACCCCCAATTGGGCGCCCAGGCGTCATTATAAATTTCCCGTACAATTTCCAGTTCATTATTAAAATCCTTCAAATTTACCGAGCGGATTTTTACCTGGAATTTTTTCATCAACACTTTTTCTACCCGCTCCATCTTCGGCGTAATAACGGAAGTATCTTGGTCGAGATAGTAAGTATACAAATCTTTCGCTTTTTGGTAGCCTAACGCTTCCATTATTTCGATGTAATACGGCGGGGTATGCGTCATCAAAAAATAAGGCGGGGCGTCAAAATTTTCCAAAAGGAATCCGACTTCATCGTTTGTGCTGGGGTTCATGGGGCCTAATATTTTGTCGCGGCCCTTTTCGCGAAGCCAGTCTTTGGCCGTATTTAACAGCGCTTCAAAAACAGCTTTGTCATTCACTGCTTCTAAAAAACCGAAGAAGCCGGCTTTATCTTTATGGAATTCATTATGCCGGTGGTTTAAAATCGCGGCAATTCGCCCGACAATTTCTCCGTTCCGATAGGCCAGGTAAAACTCCGTCGGATTCTCTTTGAAAAAAGGATTCTTCTCGCGATTCAAAAATTTTTTGCGATCCATAATCAAGTGCGGAACCCAATGGGGATCATCTTTATAAATCTTCCAGGGAAATTTGATGAATTGCATTAGCTCTTTGGAAGAGCTGATTGCACGAACCCGGATATCGTTCGCCACGCGGCCTCCTTGTTGATTTGGATAAATTACACGAAAAAACTAAGTGGTAAAGAAGCTTAGGAAACCTTTATAACATACTTGATAAAACAACCACTCGTAGATTGAGACAAATTGAAAGTGTTGTAAAATTGAGTAGATTTCCTAAACTTTTCTGCGGTTTAGATAATGCCCATCTGCTTGCCGATTTTCTTACAGGTGTCCAATACCTGGTCTAAGTCATCATCAGTGTGGGTTGCCATATAAGAAGTGCGGAGGAGCGACATATCCGGCGGAACGCCTGGAGGAACCACGGCATTGGTATAAATACCGGCGTCGTACAACGCTTTCCAAAACGCCAGCGTTTTATCAAATTCTCTTACAACCAGCGGGACGACCGGTGTTTCCGAATCCCCGATATCAAACCCCATAGCTGTAAATTCGTGCCGCATTTTTGCGCCGGTATTTTGAAGGCGATGCACCAGTTCCGGCTCATTTTCAATAATTTCTAACGATTTTGCTATCGCCGCCTGTCTCTTATACACATCTCCGAGCCCACGAGACTCCAT
>CAXHHS010000295.1:0-7867 GCA_964015645.1 uncultured bacterium | reverse complement strand
AAAAGATAGTACATTTAGCTATAGTTTACAAATACCTTTTTGCAGGGGACTCTTCGATTTTAACTTAAAAATCGATATTTTTCTCCCTTTAAAAGTCCTTAGAGCATATTTGAAAAGTCTGATTTTATGCCACGAAGGCACGAAAACACTAAGTTTCACCAAGTTTTATTTTTTTGTGATTCTTTGAGCCTCGTGGTTTGGTGGCTAATTTCCAAGTAGCCTCTTTGAAAAAAAATAGGAGAAATCTTATGAGTAGAAGAACAACTTTGTCGTTTATCGTTTTATTTGTTATGGTGATGCTAATATTCTCAATGAATCATTTTGCAAAAAATGATGCGCAAAAGACCGCCGCTCCGCAGCAGTTAAATGAAAGTGGCACTATTTTGAATGCCGGTTTTGTTTGCCTGGAAGCCGTCTACAATTCCGAATTAATGGCGCCGTATGATATTTTGCAGCACACCATTTATCGCGATGACAAAAATTACATCCGCTGCTTTATCGTTACACCGGATGGCAAGCCGTTTACCACCTCCGAAGGGATTATGATAACGCCGCACTATTCATTTGAGAATTCGCCACCGGTTGATATTCTGATTATTCCCAGCACAGAAAACAGTATGGATAACGATTTGCAAAACGCCGCTTACATGGATTGGATAAAAGC
This sequence comes from uncultured bacterium, assembly GCA_964015645.1. Taxonomy (GTDB): domain Bacteria; phylum Calditrichota; class Calditrichia; order RBG-13-44-9; family J075; genus CAXHHS01. The sequence continues at coordinate 7,203 of CAXHHS010000295.1, read as the reverse complement.
GCAAATAAAATCGGCATCTTATATCATAACGCTTTGTGATGGCGCATTCCCCCTTGCCGCCACCGGTGCGCTAAATGGCCGCGTTGCCACCACTTTTCCCGGCGACCGCGATCGGTTGAAAGCGATGTTCCCCGAAATCGACGTGCGCTACAATGCCAATTTCGTTGTTGATGGCAAATTTATCACCTCCGTTGGCGGCGCACTGAGTTATGAGCCAGCCTTGTACCTGGTGGAAAAATTGTATTCAAAAGAAAATGCGCATCGAACCGGCGTGGGGCTGGTACTGGATTGGAATCTGGAAAAGGTGCCGCATATTGTTGTATCCAAATAATCGCTTTTTCTTTATAAAAGCAGTTTGTAAAATTGAAACCTTTTCAGAAGGTTAAATAACCGCTAAAAACGAACGGAGAATGGTTATGAAAAACTGCATCGGAATACGCTACGAGAACAAAGACCTTACCGAACGCCGCGCACCGCTGACACCGGCGCAGGTTAAACAACTTGTCGATGAACATCAAATTCGCATCCTGGTTCAACCTTCCGAAACCCGTGTTTTTACCGAAGCGGAGTATCGAGCTGCCGGGGCAGAGATTTCGGAAAACCTGTCGGAATGCAACATTATTTTCGGCGTAAAGGAAATTCCGAAATCGAGTTTGCAAAAAGATCAAACCTACTGTTTTTTCTCCCATACCATCAAAGCGCAAGAATATAATATGGCGATGTTGAGAAAAATCATGGGATTAGGCGACACGCTTCTCGATTACGAATTGGTAACCAATACAGAAGGCCGCCGCCAAATCTTTTTTGGAAATTTCGCCGGGTATGCCGGGATGATCGATTCCCTCTGGGCATTGGGCAAACGATGGGCATGGGAGGGCGTCGAAACGCCTTTGCAAAACGTGCAGCCGGCCTTTCGGTATCAAAATCTTGCGGAAGCACAAAAAGCAATCCGGGAGGTTGGCGAAGAAATCCGCAAACACGGCCTTTCCGAAACAGCCACGCCGCTTATTTGCGGGTTTACCGGCTACGGCCAGGTATCCAAAGGTGCGCAGCAGATTTACGATCTTTTGCCGGTTGAAACAATTACCGCAGAAGAACTGTCGGCATTCTACCAAAACGGCGATTTTTCCCGCAATACCGCTTACAAAGTGGAGTTTCACGAAAAACACATGTTTAGACGAAAAGACGATCAGCCATTCGAATTACAAGACTATTTCTCCCACCCGGATCGATATGAAAACCAATTTGAACAATATGTTCCGTTTTTGACGATGATCATCAACGCAATTTACTGGGAGCCGAGCTGCCCCAGGCTGGTCACCAAACGATATTTAAAAGAGTTGTACGAACAAGCCGAAACGCCGCGCTTAAAAGTGGTTGGCGATATTTCCTGCGACATCGAAGGTTCGATGGAAATGACCGTCAAAGCCACAAATTCCGATAACCCGATTTATGTTTTTGATCCTATTACACAGCAAGCCGCAGACGGTTACGAAGGCCGCGGCCCGGTTATAATGGCCGTGGATAAATTACCGGCAGAACTGCCGATAGAGGCTTCGGATTTTTTTGGCAATTCGCTGCTGCCGTACGTCCCGGCGCTTGCCAAAGCGGATTTCACGAATGCGTTAGCCCAAATCGACATTCATCCGGATTTCCAAAAAGCGATCATTGTTCACCGGGGAAAATTAGCGCCGGATTTTGCCTATTTGCAAAAATATGTTTGATCTCGAAATACAATTTATACTACAAACAGGCATAAACTTTACTTCTTAAATGATGCTGGATGCTAGATACTCGATGCTGGTTAAAAAATTTATCGAGTATCCAGCATCAAGCATCGAGTATCGCTAAATGTTAAAGGTTATGCCGTTCATGCGATATTTTCGGGGATCGAAAACAATGGAGGAGGCACACCATGCCGAAAAAGAGCAAAGAAGGCCGGGTATTTTTTAATATCATCTTATTGATTGCGGTGTTTGTTTCCTATTTCCTTTTGGAACCATACCTGGGAACCATCGTTTTTGCCGGCGTCATTGTGGTAATGTTTAAACCATGCTATGATTTATATGTAAAGTGGCTAAAAGGCCGGGAGAGCCTGGCAACGGTTTTGGTCATTTTAACCATTATTATTGTTTTGCTGGTTCCGCTTTATTTCGTTATTGATGTTACCATTCGGCAAGCGGTGCAAATTAGCCAGGATGCCTCGCAGTTAGTGGAAGGGAAAGACATTTCGCTATCGAGCGTGTTAGACGAAGTTAATAGCGTTTTAGAAGAAATTCCCTTCCGCGAGCACGAGCCGCTAACCGAAAAAGATGTTATTGATAAAGTGCAGGGAATTGCCCAAACCATCGCCCAATTTTTAGCAAACCGCGCTATTGCTGTGGGCAGTACCACCGCGGAGCTGCTGCCGAAAATTATTATTTTTTTAGCGCTGATTATCGGGATGTTTCCGGCTTATGATACCTTAATCGACTTCCTAAAAAAACTTAGCCCGCTGGATGATGTGTTGGATCAAAAATACATCGACCGCATGGTGGTGATGACAAAGTCGATGGTAAAAGGTGTATTTATCATCGCCATTGCCCAGGGTTCGGCTGCCGGGGTTTTGTATTGGATTGCCGGGGCAAAATACGTGTTTTTCTGGATGTTGCTGGCAATTCTTCTCTCCCTGATTCCGGTAGGGGCGCATGTTATTTCCATTCCCATGGGCATCATCTTTCTGGCTGGCGGCCAGGTTTGGCAGGGCTTGCTGGTCATTATCGGCAGCTTGGTGGTGGTTGGCAATATCGATAACATTCTCCGCCCCAAACTGGTGCCGAAGGAAACCGAACTTCCCACCGCCTTAATCATACTCAGCGCTTTTGGCGGCTTGCACCTTTTCGGATTTTTGGGCGTTATCTACGGCCCGGTTATTATGATTTTTTTGGTGACAACGATTGAGATTTATTTGGAGAATTATAGTTGAGGGAGGAAGTGGTTGAATAACACAGCTTATTTTTCAGTTGAAAAAAGCGATTTTCAGAAAAATATAAATCGGTTTGCTTGTATTTTTGGCCTATTAACAGTTATGTTTTTTGTGGGGCTTTAACCTGATTTATTTTTTCTTGAACCCATAGATTTAACAACGTTTCTTCGCTAATCCCACGCTCTTCGGCAATTTGTTTAATCTTCAATGAAAGGTGACTGTCTAATGGATAATACTTACGTTGGGATTTGATATTTACCTCGAATTCCACTTCGGTCTGTTCCCCGAATTCAGTTGCATCATGCTCATCCCAAAACGCGCCTATTTCCTGATAAGTACGAGCTTTTGAAATAGATGTTTTATTTGGCATATTTTCTCCTTTCTTTTTCTGTCATATCTCTTGCTGAAACGATGATCGCTCGTTTGTCTTCGGTATAGACAAAAAAGACACTTAAAAAACGGCCTGTGTTTGTTTGCCCAAAAGCTGCATAGATATCTTCTCCAGGTTTGTAGCCCTTTTCCTTATATTGAAATTTGGGCTTATTTTCAAGTACTTCAATGATTTCGATCTCTTCAATATCATGCTTCCATAAAAGTTTATCGACAATATCTTCAAGCCAGATTATTCTACTGATTTCCAAATTCTCACCTTCGTTGATAATCTAACTACTTTCTTTGTCAAATTGATCAATCACGTTTCAATATACAACAAAACTTGATGAGTGTAAACAACACTTGGGTAAATAAAGAGTAGGCTACGGATTTTATTTAAATTCCTAAATTGCTGACGTCGGCTTGAACGATAATTAGGCACACATCCCGACTCCCATAATGCCTCAGTATCCGAATTGGTTTCTCGACTTATCTTTTTTGAGACGGTCAATCCTCGAAAAGATTCCTGCTCTCCTCACGTTCAGCCTTTCTATCATATTTTTCTGCAAATTCGTGCATTGCGGTTGCAAACCGCGTGTAACCTCTTGAATCTAGCGCCTCTGCTTTCTCGCGATTATGGCTCGCAAGCTGTCGCTCTTCTCGCCCCTTTGTAAATCCGTAAACCCCGCGTTGGTTAAAAAGCTCCGTCGTGAATCCAGAGCGCATTGTGCTGGTATCACGATAGTTTAGGGTGGTTGCGACGGCCTCATGAATCCAAAGTCCTCCAGGATCAGGCGGAGCATAGGCTAAAACGTGGCCAATCTGACTCTGCGCAATCTCTCTGTGACCTGATTCTTCAGTAATTCGTCGTGCATCATTAATCCACTCATTGAATGCCTCGACGTCGAATGAACCTTTATCTTGAGCGCCTGGACAGCGCCTCCATTCCGTTAGAAGCTTGTATGCGTTCTGAGCGAGGTGTTGTTTCTGTTCGCTGGGCTCTTCGTTGTCAGTCTCGTCATCATTCGTAGATCGAAAAACGAGCCCAATCACTTCCGCAAAGAAAGTAGGATCCGAGGCTAGCCGTTTCTCTAGAGTGACTGGCGATCCAGATGAGAAACGATCTAACCACGGAAGAAAATTCCATTCGATCCGAAACAAGGCATCCTGATCAGCGGCTGGGGATTCTTGGAGGCGCTTAATCAACTCGACGGTCTGGTAATTGTCTAATTCATCGAATCCTGAATCAGGTTTTAGGACAGCCAAAAGAGCACGTGTGGCCAAGGACTCATCGAAACGATTCTTGTCATCCACCGTGCAAGCAGCGCAAATCACCGCCGCCCCCGCGCGTCGATATTCTATTAGCCTTTCGATCGCAATCGTCGAATCATGATCTGGCTCATAGGGGTTGACTCTCACATTTCTCCAATACAAAGCCTCGTGAGTTTTACCAAGGTGCGTATCAACTCTTTCCCACGCTTCCTCATTGAAAGGGAGGAGTGTTAGAAACTTGGCCCTATACTCAGGAGCCCAGCCTCTTTCAAGAACTGAATCGACCCAGTTAGTTTTGAAATTCCAATAACGCACCCAAATGAAACCAGCGACAACTCGAGCCAATGGATCGTCCACGGAATCCAATAGAGAGGGAATGATCGAGTGTTCAAGTTCATTGGACGCTATGACTGCCAAAGCCCGGCCAACCTCAAAAGGTGCTGCTCCCTTCGCGGCAAATTTTCAAACTGCACTCAAGTTGCCGTCACCCAGTATCTCAGAAACGGCTGTTTGGCGCCTTTCATCAAGACGTTTTCTCTGTTCATCGTAATTTCCTTTTTCGTCGTGCAGATCGAAATCCCTGTTGCTAAAAAGATAGTGATATTTAAATTCGGGTGAAGAAGGCGCCAGGAGATTCGCGGCTCCTTCGATCTTGGCGACTGCGTCTTCGGGCAAGGACCATTTAGCATCAGAAAATTTTCTGTGGCGTCGTACAAGTTCGTCGAGTTTTTCCCAAATTGGAAGCCGCTCTGGTTCAGATAAGCCAAGGACAGTTTCTGAGGAGAGGTGAGAAAGAATACTTTCATGTGCAGATATAGGTAGATCTGAGAGGCGATTGACAAGCTCGCCCAGCTTTTCAGTGTCTTCCTTAGCCAACTCAACAGCAAGCTCAGTTAACGCTATGATCTGTTCCCAATATTCCTGTTGGGTCACGCTTTCCCTCCAATCTCGCGAGATAAATTCACGCCAGACTGGGCGATGGCAGCCACTTGTGACGCCATGGCTATGTGGCAGTAATGCGAGCAGTAGCGTCCACCCAACTGCCGGTTGCTCTCTTAGGACGGTTTCAATCACAGCTTTCCTCTTTTCGAAGGGCGCTGTGGTTTGAACATGCCAAGGGAGAAATATATCAGCCAAGGAATTCGCGGGACGATTTGCCCAGTTACCTCCTGGGTCAATAGAGGCAATGTCCGCAAGAATCACCGAAACTCGCGGAAGATAATCTGGATTCCACGCAAGCCCCTCAAGTGCCCAAAGAAGCCCACTTATATAGTTCCATCCACCAAATCCTCCACCTCCCTCTTGAGTGAATATTTCGTGAAAAGGAGTCGTTGAAAGATCCACGAGCACAGATTCAAGCGCGTCTAGGAACTCGTCGGGCGCTGCTTCCGCTAGTAGTGGCAGGTGCGGTTCCAAACTCGCCCATCGTTCCCAACTCGCTTTGTTGAGTAAGTTTCTGATGACAAGAATAGCAGTTGTTTCTGCCTTCCCGTGTGAGCAAGAAGTGAGTGCCTGCGCGCGGCTACCTATTAGCGCAAGAGTTTCCACAAGTCCCTTTCTTATCTGCTGGGAGTGCTCCAACTCTTTCCCACGAATACTTGCCGCATAACGCTCTTCTTTAGGTAAATCAAATTTCGGATCTTTTTCACTAAGAACTGAGATCGCTGTCGCTTTGAAGCGATCCAAATCTTCATCGGATATCCGATTCCCCAACGCACTCCAGGCTTCTCCACGAGCAACGAATCGCCATTTCTCATCTGTCTGAATAAGGGGAGCGTCCGAGCGTAACACTTCAGCTCTCAGCGTCTCGATCCACTCCCCGTAATCTTTTCCCAGCAGTTCGCCCATTGCGGTCACATCCGCCCGATTCTTAGCGTTCCATTGCCCTGCGAGACCAGCTTGGGCCAACTGACGAGCTGTTTCCCACGTCGCATATGGGGGCAATGAACCTAGTCCAAGAAGGTGACGCCTCAACGCGGATATTCTGTCGCCCCCGATCCCACCAAGTTCTCGAGCGCGGATATCGGAAAACTTCGATTTCTTGAGAACTGCTTCGATTTGGGATTTCGAAGGACTTCTGAGCTTGATAATTTCAGGGTTGTCACCCGACCACGCTCCACACAACGGTATGACCACGCAGTGTCCTTTCCTGGTGGCGACTGTTTGAAGATCCTGCCGCTCCGAATCCAAACCTAATCTTGGGCTAGCCACTAGAACGTGAGGTTGGCGTAACTCAGAGACTGAGCGCCATGCATCCTCATCATTTATAAACAGGCACCGATTAACATAGCTCTGTGCTTTCGCTTCATCAAGCGTCGATAGATAGGCAGCGATAAAGTCGTCGACGTCGTGCTCACTTTCTGAAAAAAAGAACAGCCGTTGGGAGTTGCCGGAGAAAACCGCCTCAAGAGCGTCACACGCCCCACTCCGTGATATGGTGAAAAGTGCAGGGGGGAAGGGTGGATCATCTTTATCTCCTTGAGAAAGTATCAGCTCCCAATGTTCAAGAGGCGTTATTATTCCTCCGAGACTTGGCGTAATTCCCACCTTCTTTGCCATCCAGCGTCCGAGGCCAGGGAATTCTCGCAACCAAT
>CAXHHS010000294.1:0-7897 GCA_964015645.1 uncultured bacterium | reverse complement strand
AGTTTGAATTGGGATTTTCCGAGCAAGCAACCGGCATTTTGAACAACGGAACCATTGTCCCCTTTCGTTTGCTGCCGGGAGAGGATGCCAGTTGCCTCAATCTATATCTCCCGGAAAAACCACGAGTGCTCGGCGTTCCGCAATCACAAATAGATCGCGGCGGATTTGCATTTTATTCCGATCAAGCAGGCGAGTATTTAGATGGTAGCGAAAATCCCTGGCAGTTATTAAATCAGGAGATTGAGCCAGATATCATTCTGGCATTCGGCGATCAAAATTCCGTGCAATGGATTTTACATTCCGGCCTGGGGCAGGATATCGTCATTCAAGATGAGTTTGGCCGCGACCTTAAATTGCGATTGGTTGGATTGCTAAAAACCAGCATTTTCCAAAGCGAATTGTTAATTTCGGAAGAAAACTTCGTTAAACATTTTCCCTCACGAAGCGGTTATTCTTATTTTATGATAGACACTCCGCTCGAAAACGCCTCCGAAGTAACCAAAACCCTCGAGAGCACTCTCAGCGATTATGGATTTGATGTTACTTCCACAATTGAAAAACTGGCCGATTACCAGGCGGTGGCAAATACCTATCTCTCCGTTTTTCAATTATTGGGCGGATTGGGGCTTTTGTTGGGAACACTGGGGTTGGGCGTTGTGCTGTTCCGCAATGTAATTGAACGGCGCGGCGAGATCGCTACACTGCGGGCATTCGGGTATCGCCGTGGTATTATTTCGCGAATGTTGCTGACGGAAAACAGCTTCCTCATTTTGCTGGGTATCGGGATTGGAAGCATCTCGGCATTTATTGCCGTTGCGCCCCATGCGATTGGGAAAGTAAACCAGTTTCCCTGGTTATCATTGTCTTTTATTTTGCTATTTGTTTTGATTGTTGGCGTTGCCGCCAGTGCCATTGCAGTATCGGCAGCATTAAAAAGCCCGCTGTTACCGGCGTTGAAAGCGGAATGATTTGGTATGAGAAAAGTTAGCACTAAAAAAACTAAGATGAAAATGTTTAATTGTTTGATTGGGCCTTTCGCCCCGCTCAATTTTTGTGAAATTAATCTATATTTAAATAACTAACAAATAAGGCATTGTAATGGGTGTACAAAGGGAACAAATAGACCTAATCGACGAATTTTTAGGAAATATTTGGCCAATATGGTCTGAATTGCGTAGCAAAATAGGCCATTTAAAAAGTGACCAGAAAGACCAAGAGATTGAAAAGTTACGGGCAGTTTATGTCTCAGATTGGATTCAAAAAAATGGACATAATTTACCCGAGAATGTTCAAAAGGAATTTGTAGGCATCTCTTTTTTATGCAAAAAATTAAAAAATGATGAGCCGATAGAAATAGGAGAGGAATACGATGGAAGATTTTTAGCGAAGGCTGATTTATGTTACGTTAATCTAAAATCTTATTTAAATGATATGAAAAAAGAAATAAGTGGAAAACAGATAATAGTAACGTTTATTGACTCTAGTTTTAAAAGATCTTTTGAGACCGATAATTTGGAATGTTGGCTTGGGTTTTCAGTGATTGATTCATCCCTTATTAGAACTCCTAGAGAACGTGCAAGTGTTCATAGGATCAAATTAGTTATTACTGAAGATGTGTTGGATAAATGGGGTATTAATTATTACTCTTCTATGAGCAACGTGACAGAAAATATATCAAAAGATATGAAACAGGTTGCCTTCCAAATTGTGGAAGACCATATCTCTGAACAATTAAAGAAGGGACAGTTGAAAGAAAAAAAACTACCGCCTCTTTTAAAGAATACAAAAAATTCAAATGATTCGCTTCCATATAACCTAAAAAATATCCTTTATCCAGATAAGAAAACTTTTACAGTTGAAATCGAAGATGACAATTTAATTAACCAATCTTTAGAAAAATGTCTCGAAGATTTTGCTCAATACATAAAATCTGAAGAACGAATGTCGTTTTGGCGATCAGAAAAAGGTAAAGGAAAGAAATGGGTATCAAAACCAGAAAAACATGCAAAAATTTTACTGCAAACATTTTTAAACGGAAGGTTTGGAAATTCTATAGATACTTTTGAAGAAATAAAATCTGGGGCAGGATATGTAGATATCTTCATAATTACCCCAAATAGAGAGAGCAATTATTGAATTGAAAATGTGTGGAAATGGATATTCTCAAAACTATGCCAAAGGGGGTTTAGATCAACTAATTCATTTATATGGAAAATAAAAATACGAATAATGGATTTCTGATGGTATTTGACTCTAGAACAAGAGATTTTTCCAAAGGTTTCCCAAACTCTGAAACTATTAATGGGAGGCTAATAAATATTATAGTAGCCGATCTCAGGCCATATGTTAAGCAAAATTAAGTTCCATAAAAAATGTAAAACAAATCGGGTAGATCATGAGCTTGCGCCCCGATTCCCACCTAAAAACCGTACGTGGCAGTTTCCCGTCACACGACTCAATTAAAGCACAATATTAACCAACCTCCCGGGAATGAAAATCACTTTTCGAGGTTCTTTGCCTGCAAGGTGAACTTTAACTTTTTCAGAGTTTAGAGCCAGTTGCCTGGCATCCGCTTCGCTAATATCAGCCGCGACTACCATTTTATCTCGAACCTTACCGTTTACTTGAACCACAAATTCGACTTCATCCTTCTTTGCCAATGCAGCATCAAACTCGACCCAGGGTTCACTAAAGATAGATTCCCGGTGTCCCAAATTCTCCCAAATTTCTTCTGCCAGGTGGGGGGTAAACGGGGAAATCATCAGGGCTAATTTTTCAAAAGTATCCCGGGAAACTTCCGGTTGCTTTTCCAAGAAGTTAACCAGGATCATCATTTGTGAAATCGCTGTATTAAATTTAAGCCGGTCGATGTCTTCGGTAACTTTCTGAATCGTTTGATGAAGCAGTTTAATTACCCGGGGATCATCATCAATATCGGGCTTCACTTTTTCCCGCAGATTCCACACTCGCTCGAGAAACTTACGGATGCCCTGAATGCCCTGCATATCCCAGGGATACGCCCCAACCTCACTATAAGGCCCGATAAATGCCAAATACATCCGGACGGTATCCGCACCAAGACTGGCAACGTATTCATCCGGATCGATGACATTGCCACTTCTTTTACTCATCTTTTGGCCATCCGGGCCGAGGATAAGACCGCGATTTTTTCTGATCGTATACGGTTCATCCCAATCAAGCAATCCCAAATCATACATGGCTTTAATCCAGAAGCGCGAATACAGCAGATGCATGGTGGTATGCTCGGCACCACCGGAATAAAAATCGACGGGCATCCAGTGTTTTAATCTTTCCCTGTCTGCAAAGGTGTTATCATTTAGAGGATCGCAATAGCGCAGAAAATACCAGGAAGAGTCAATAAATGTATCAAACGTATCGGATTCTCTTTCTGCTTCTCCGGCGCACCCGGGGCATTTGGTTTTCACCCATGCTTCAGCCTTTGCCAGGGGTGATTTGCCATCATCCCGGGGTTTAAAATCGTCTAACTCCGGTAACTCAACCGGTAACCGGTCTTCCGGTACTGGCACGATGCCGCACTGGCTACAATGAATCACCGGAATGGGGCAGCCCCAATACCGCTGCCGCGACACAATCCAATCCCGCATGCGATAATTGGTTGATTTCTTTCCTAAATTGTTTTCTTCCAACCAGTCAGTTATTGCGCCAATGGCCTCCGGCGGATTTTGGCCGTTAAACGATCCTGAATTAATTAACCGACCATTTTTATTATCTGTATAGGCAGCAATTTCAACATCGCCACCGCTAATGACTTCTACAATCGGAAGATGAAACTTCCTGGCAAACTCCCAATCTCTATCATCATGAGCAGGAACAGCCATTATTGCACCGGTACCATAGGAGGCCAGCACATAATCCGCAATCCAGACCGGAATCTCTTTCTTGGTAGCCGGATTGATCGCCATAATTTCTTTAAGCGCGACTCCGGTTTTTTCTTTTTGTTCCTGGCGTTCTACTTCTGTTTTTCGCTGTGCCCGGTTCAAGTACTGTTGTACTTCTTCCCGGTTGCTTATTTGATCTTTTAGTTGCTGCACCAATTGATGCTCCGGCGCAAGCACCATATAAGTGGCTCCGAACAGCGTATCTGGCCGGGTAGTAAAAACGGTTATTGCGGCTTCCTGGCCTTTAATGTTGAACGTAATCTCAGCGCCAACGCTTCTACCGATCCAGTTTCGCTGGGACTCTTTTATGTCTTCCGGCCAATCAAGCTTTTCAAGCCCATCGAGGAGTTTCTCAGCATAATCGGTTATCTTAAGCCGCCACTGTTTTAATTTTTTTTGAGCAACCTCTGTCCCACAGCGCTCGCATTTTCCCTGTACGACTTGCTCGTTTGCCAGCACAGTTTTACAAGAGGGGCACCAATGAACCGGCGTCTCACCGTAATAGGCAAAGCCTTTTTTATAGAATTGCAGAAATAACCATTGGGTCCATTTGTAATACGCCGGATCGCAAGTTATGACTTCTCTCGACCAATCGAACATTGCGCCCATCGTACGCAATTGTTCGCGCATTTTATCAATGTTTTTATAGGTCCATTTGCGCGGATTCATTTCATGCTTTAAGGCAGCATTTTCGGCGGGCAGGCCAAAGGCATCATAACCAAATGGAAAGAGTACATTATAACCCTGCATTTTCTTAACCCGGGAATAGATATCCGGTATTGAAAATGCATACCAATGCCCAAGGTGTAAATTTCCGGATGGGTAAACAAACTCAACCAATATATAGAGATTTTCTTTGTCTTCGACACTGTCTGCAACGACGTTGGCATCATTTTCTTTCCAAATCCGTTGCCACTTCATTTCTATTTTCTTGTGATCGTAAGTTTTCATATAAGTGTGATCTCCAACTTTAAAATCCTTCTGTCTGTCTATAAAGGGATTGCTTCGGCAGAAAACGCCTCGCAATGACAGAGTTAGCGCTTTCTTATAAGATGCGTAACAATTGTTAATTTATTAGAATTCTACATAAATCAAAAGCGGTTATCACGATACTCGCTCATTGTTTGACCACCACACTCAAAGGGCATTTCCATTACCGTTAGTATTTATACGAGTTGTTAAAGCTTTCAAAAATCTCGTCGAAAAATAATTCTTGTGAACGATGTTCAAAGAATATTCCCAGGTTTTAAATTTAGCTTACATTTTTCCCTTAAAAAATATGATTTATTGCCACGAACAAAAGGTGAGTTGGGTTTATGAAAATTTTAAGATGCAAAAAGCAGCTTTGTAAAGTTTCAATCATTTTCGCTTTATCCGCCTTCCTTATAATTGGTGGTGGTTATATTTATCTGCTTAGCCTTACACCGCAATATTCCGGCGAAATCAAACTTGCAGGGCTTAAATCGCAAGTGGAAGTGTTTTTCGATGATTTTGGCATTCCGCATATTTTTGCGGAAAATGAAGAGGACGCTTATTTCGCTCTCGGCTACGCGCAAGCACAGGAGCGGCTATTTCAAATGGAATTGATCCGCCGGATTGCCAGTGGGCGATTAGCGGAATTTGCCGGGGAGGAAGCGCTGCAAACCGATATGTTTTTCCGCACCCTGGGGTTAACGCAATATGCCGAAGCCTCCGCCCGGGAATATATGAACGGCAACGGCGAGCCGTATCAAAAAGCAGCGCGTGCCTATCTCGCCGGCATCAACCAATTTTTAAAGATTGGCAAAACCCCGATCGAGTTTACAATCCTGGGGATTCCCAAAACGCCGTTTACGGAAAAGGATATTTACCTCGTTTCCGCTTTTACCGCTTTTGGATTTACCTGGGCATTTCGCACCGATCCTACTGTGGAATATATCGCGCAACAATTTGGCCCGGAATACCTGAAAGATTTGCAATTAGATTGGACGCCGGGAACACAAAAGATACCGGTTTATAAACCGGAGGAAAGCCGTATTGCTGCCGATATGGCCTCTGCTGCCGGAAAAATTATGGATGAACTCCCGGTACCGGTTTGGCTGGGTAGCAATAGCTGGGTGATTGGGCCACAACATACTAAATCCGGTAAAGTGATTTTGGCGAACGATACTCACATGCTGTATTCGCAGCCATCGCCGTGGTACGAGGCGTTTATTGAATATCCCGGCTTTAGCCACTACGGGTTTTACCTGGCAGGATTTCCTTTTGCGATGACCGGTAACAACCGCTATTGTGCCATCGGCATGACAATGTTTCCCGGCGACGATATGGATTTTTATCGCGAGACCGTTAATCCGGGAAACCCCAACCAGGTGCTGGAAAAAGGCCGCTGGGAAGATATGCAGATTCGCGAGGAAACCATCCGCATCAAAGGAAAGCCGGATACTACCATCCGGGTGCGCAGCACGCCGCGCGGGCCGATTGTGAGCGATGTGTTTACGGCGATTTCCGACATCGAAACACAGCCGGTTTCCCAATGGTGGACGATGCGTAAAATGCTAAACCGGGGTGTTCAGGCATCTTACCTGCTAAACCATGCAAACAGCATTGACGAAGCACGGCAAGCTGCTTCTATGATCCATGCGCCGGGCATCAATATTATGTATGGCGACCGCGATAATAATATTGCCTGGTGGGCGGTTTCTCGATTGGTTAAACGACCACCGCAAATTAATTCCAAAATGATTTTGGAAAATGTTGATGGCACAAACGAGCCGCTCGGTTTTTTTGAATTTTCTGAAAACCCCGGTGCCGAAAATCCGCCGCAGGGATTTGTTTTCTCCGCCAATAATCAACCCGATTCCATCGCTGGCATCCTCTATCCCGGTTATTACGCCCCGGATAACCGTGCCGGCCGCATCGTGGAATATTTAACCTCCGGGAAAAAGTGGACGGTCGAAGATGTAAAAAAAATGCAACACGATGTTGTTTCTCCGGTGTATGCGGAAGTTGCTAAAACGTTTATGCAAACCATTGAAAAACATAACGTTACAAAAACTTCTTCGATCCATGAAACCGCTGCACAGCTTTTGAAAACCTGGGATGGTGATCACCAATTGGATGATATTGCACCGACAATTTTTTATCGCCTGCTATACCAGGTGCTGATCAACAGTATGGGAGATGAATTAGGAGAGGAGCGCTTTAGCACCTACCTGTTTACACACCTCATCAAAAAAACCATTCCGGTAATGATGAAAAACGACGCCTCCCCCTGGTGGGATAACATCAATACAGAAAATTCGGTGGAAAGCCGTCAATCGATTTTCACGGAATGTTTTGATCACACCATTCGAGATTTACAATCAGAGTTAGGAAACGATTTGAAAAACTGGTACTGGGGGAAAGTACATAAATTGGAGCATCCCCACATGTTAGGCAAAAAGAAGCCGTTGAATAAAATTTTTAATGTCGGCAATTACCCGGTTATTGGTGGAGATGAAACGATAAATCCCGCGACATTTATGTTAACGGAGGATTGTGTCTTCCCGGTCGCCGCCGGGCCTTCCATGCGTATGATCATCGACTTTTCCGATTTGGATAACTCCGTTAGCGTAAACGCCACCGGGCAATCGGGGTATTTTATGAGCGAGCATTATGGGGATCAGGCGGAGTTGTTTAATAACGGGCAGTATCACCGGCGGATGATAACGCGTGAAACCATTGTAGCACAAAATAAAAACAAATTAATTTTTTTACCAGAGATGAACACTGATGACATAGATTAGACAGATTACCACAGATTTTTATAAACGTATTCAATAAATCCGTGGTAATCAGTGTTATTCGTTTAATCTGTGTTCTAAAAACAAGATTTACTTTCAACCACAATCCTCCTTGACTTTCTCCTATTTTTACTCTACAATTAGCGTTTTTATAAACGAGAAACAGCTATGAAAATCCTAAAAGTCGGCGGCACCGCGGTCGGAACGCCGGAG
>CAXHHS010000293.1:0-7906 GCA_964015645.1 uncultured bacterium | reverse complement strand
GGTTTGGCGTTATGTATGGCGGTATGGCCGCTGCCGATTGGGGAAAAGTCGGATCCATTGTTGCAAGTTGGGTGGTTTCTCCGGTACTTTGCGGAACAATTGCTTTTCTGATATTTACACTCTTACGCCGCATCATATTTAATAGCGATGACCCTGTTAGTGCCGCCAAACGAGTAACCCCCTATTTAGTCTTTTTTGTATTTGGTATCCTAACTTTAACATTAGTGTTTAAAGGGCTAAAAAATTTAAAATTGGATTTAGCATTCTCGGATTCCATTTTAATCGCCTGTGGCATCGGATTAGCCGCATCTGCTGTTAGCATTTTTTTAGTGAAAAGAATAAAACCGGTAGTGGTTGCCGAACGGGTAACTATCCAACAACCGGAGGCCGTGAATGAAAATATTTCCGAAGCGCTTAAATCCTTAGAAAAAGTTACTAACGAAGCCCAGGGAGAGATCAAAGAACAAGTCGGCACCATTTTACATGATTTGAAAACGGTTCATAAAACGGTTGGTGACGGCGCTACTGTTGAACAAGGGCGTTCCGATTATCAAACCGTAGAAAGAATTTTCGTTTACCTTCAAATTCTTAGCGCAGCGTTTGTTGCCTTTGCCCATGGCGCCAACGATGTCGCAAATGCAGTCGGTCCCCTAGCTGCTGTAATCAGTATTGTTCAAACTGGCGTTGTCGCCGCAAAAGCCGCGGTGCCCTTATGGGTGCTCGGGTTAGGCGGTATCGGCATCGTTGTCGGGTTGGCGACCTGGGGCTGGCGCGTTATGTTAACCATCGGAAAAAAAATAACCGAACTTACCCCAACCCGGGGATTCTGTGCGGAATTTGCAGCGGCAACAACCATTGTTTTGGCCTCAAAACTCGGTTTGCCAATTAGCACAACCCATACATTGGTCGGCGGTGTGTTGGGTGTTGGATTAGCCCGGGGAATCAGCGCACTAAATTTGCGGGTGGTTACCAATATCGCAATATCCTGGGTTGTAACTATCCCTGCCGGTGCAATTGGCGCAATTCTATTCTATTTTATTTTAAAAGGGATTTTCGGATAAGATTATATTATAATAATTTCTCGTGTTGATGAGCCGTCTAAATTTTAGGCGGCTTTTTTTTGCAAAAAACAACCGAACTCTATCCTTAATCGTTTTTCAGTCATACTGTAATCAAATTGTAACATTAGAAACGTAAATACTCACCTCAATGTGATTTAAAGCACTGATTTGCTTAGGAGAAAAAAAATACCGCATTTTATTTACCACATCCACACCTTATCTTCGGTTGAAAAAAGCTAAAAAAATTATTTTACGGGAGTCATCGAATGACAACAGCACATTTGGAAGAGAATCTCCAGCGAGCGATTGATGAAATTCGCGAAAAAGTTGTAGAGATGGGGGAGATGGTCGAAACCGCGTTACGCAATAGCCTTGAGGCGATTAATAATAAAGATCGCCGGTTGGCTTATTCGGTTATCTTGCGCGATCGCTACATCGATGAGTTTGAAAGCGAATTAGACCAATTATGCCAGGAGTTTATTGTTCGGCAGCAGCCGGCAGCCGGCCACCTTCGGTTTGTATACGCAGCAATTAAAATTAATAACGAGCTTGAACGCGTCGGAGACTATGCAGAAAGTATCTGCCGCCAATTCTCTACTGTTACGTCCATTAAATCCAAATCCACCCTTCAAAAAATCAATGACATTGCCAATTTATCCATACCAATGCTGCGGAATGCTGTGGCAGCATTTAATAATGAAGACGAGAAACTTGCCCGTGAAACCAAGAGGATGGATAATAAGGTAGATGAAATTCGCTATAGTATTCATCATGATCTTATGGAGCTGAGCGACAAAGGTGAAATCCCACCGGAAGGGCTGATGCCGCTAATGATCATTGCCAGCCGCTTTGAGCGGGTCGCAGACCAGTCTTGCAATATCTGCGAAGAAGTACTCTATATGACCACCGGTAAAAACGTAAAGCATGTAGGTAAAGAAAATTTCCGAATTCTTTTTGTGGATGAACGCGATGCCTGTCGCGGCCAAATTGCCGAAGGCATTGGGAATTCGCTGGGGTTAGATCGCTTCATTTTTAGCAGTGCAGGGGTAGCCCCCAAACCGGTCGATAAACGAACGGTATCCTTTATGGCAGACAAAGGAATCGATATTTCCGATCAATCTTCCAAATATATTAACCAGGTTGTGAACGTCGAGGATTATTCAGTGGTTGTTGCATTATGCGAAGAAGCGGAAGCCGCCTTTCCGCCGCCGCCTTCCAAAACCGTTGCCATTCGATGGAATATCGACGATCCATCCAAATTGAAAGGCACTGAAGAAGAGATAAAAACTGCCTATGAAAAGACCTACGAATACTTAAATAACAATATTAAAGATCTCGTAGAAGCTATCATTGGCAACGATCATTAATTCACCATTAACCCTTATTGGAGGAGGCCTTATGTATAAGGTACGCATGGTATTTGTTATATGTATTTCAATCATTGTTAGCTTGTTTTTAACAAGCTGTGGAAAAAAAGATAGTGGTGGAGATACCGCCAGCGCCAAAATCGATATCCAAAATTCCGGTTCCGACACAATGGTAAACCTGGCACAGGCCTGGGCAGAGGAATACGCTAAGGTCAACTCAAAAGTATCGGTAGAAGTTTCCGGTGGCGGCTCCGGTACCGGCATTGCTGCGCTTATTAACGGAACGGTCGATATCGCCAATTGCAGCCGCGCAATGAAGCAGAGAGAAATTGATCGCGCGAAAGAAAATACCGGTAAAGATCCCATGCAATTCATTGTAGGATATGATGCCCTGGCAGTTTACGTTCATAAAGATAATCCGCTGAATGAAGTTACCATTGCACAATTGGCCGGTATTTACGGCGAAGCTGGCTCAACAGTGAAATGGAGTGAACTTGGCGTCGACCATCAAGCCTGCTCCGGTGATGAAATTATTCGCATCAGCCGTCAATCCAATTCCGGAACCTATCATTATTTTCGGGAAGCGCTGTTAGGCAAAAAAGGCGATTTCAAATTAGGCTCCCGGGATTTGCATGGCTCAAAAGATGTGGTTGAATTGGTTGAAAGAACGCCTTGCGCAATTGGCTATAGTGGAATGGGTTATGCAACCGATCACGTTAAAATGCTTAAAGTCGCTAAAGCGGATGGCGAAGCCACTTACGCTCCCAGCGTCGATAATGTGTTGAACAAATCATACCCTATTGCCCGCCCATTATATATGTATACCCTGGGCGAACCCACCGGAGAAGCCAAAAAGTACATGGAATGGATTTTCTCGGATGAAGGCCAAAAGCTCGTCGAAAAGAGTGGCTATGTTCCATTACCGCAAGAAAAACGCGTGTTAGCGCTTCAATAACGCCAATTCCTGGAGAAATTGAGAATTATGATTAGTAGACACCGATTAGAAACGCTTAGCGAGCCAGTAATTGAATGGATTATTAAGCTGTGCGGAATCAGCGCAGTCATATTTGTATTCGGTATTTTTTTCTTTGTATTCCGGGAGGGTTCGGAATTCCTGTTTCGCGGGTTCGATCTTGTGGAGTTCCTGACCAGCCCGGAATGGTATCCCAGCTCATTGAGTAATCAACGATATGGTGTGGTTGCGCTAATGGCTGGTACCGCCAGTGTAACGCTGTTGGCAATGCTAATCGGCGTTCCGTTTGGATTAGGGGCGGCGGTTTATATCTCGGAATTTTGCAGCCCCCGCCTTAAAGAAACCTTCAAAGTGGTTATTGAATTGCTGGCCGCTATTCCGTCTGTTGTTTGGGGGTTTATCGGTTTAACGATTATGAACCAGCTAATCATCCAAGTTTTTGACGCTCCGATTGGCCTGACAGTGCTTAACGGCGGCATCATTCTGGCTTTGATGAGTGTGCCGATTATCGTCTCGATCAGCGAAGACGCCTTAAAAGCAGTTCCCGATTCCTATCGCGAGGCAGCGGAAGCATTAGGCGCAACCCGCTGGCAAGTAGTATACAAAGTAATGCTGCCGGCTGCTAAAAATGGGTTGCTTGCAGGTGTATTGTTAGGCGTTGGACGCGCCATTGGAGAAACGATGGCGGTGTTGATGGCAACCGGTCACTCGGTACAAATTCCCACACATCCGCTCGATTCTGCTCGTACACTCACCGCAACAATTGCCGCAGAGTTAGGAGAAGCGCCGGTACATTCCGATCATTACCAGGTTTTGTTTATTATCGGAATTTTGCTGTTTACTATCACGTTCTTTGTAAACCTGATCGCAGATATGGTTGTTAAAGGCATTCGAAAAGAGGCTTAATTTATGATTACCCAGGAATTAGAAGCACCACAAACGATGTTCACGGAAACCGCAATCGGTAAAAAGAAACGATGGACAGAATTTACAGCCAAATCCGTTTTTTTATTGATGGCTTTGTTCATGATTATACCGCTTATTACTATCGTTGTCTACCTGTTTTATAAAGCGATGCCGATTCTCTCGATTGACTTTCTCACCACAAATCCCATCCGGGGTATGCGCGATGGCGGAATTTGGTCAGCGCTTTTGGGAACGATTTACCTTGTAGCGATGTCGTTGTGTATATCCGCACCAATTGGCGTTTTAGCCGCACTCTATTTAAATGAATATGCGAAAGACAATTGGTTTACCAGGATGTGCAATTTGGCATTTGTAAATTTAGCTGGCGTTCCCAGTATTGTGCACGCGCTCTTTGGGTTAGGTGCCTTTGTATTGTTTGCGGGCATGGGGCGTTCTATTTTGGCCGCTGCACTTACCCTGGCAATTATGAACTTGCCGGTAATTGTAACCGGAACCCGGGAAGCGCTAAACGCCGTTCCCCAGGCGTTTCGCGAAGCATGTTGGAATGTCGGTGCCACTCGCTGGCAAACCATTCGGCGAATTGTATTGCCCAACTCCGTCAGCGGAATATTAACCGGGGTCATTTTGGAAGTCTCTCGTGCTGCCGGTGAGACCGTACCTATCATGTTTACCGGCGCAGTATTTTTTAAAGCAATTTCCGAAGGCGATATTTTCGCCTATAATTTATTAGATCAATGTATGGCGCTATCGATGCACTTGTTTACCATTTCCACCCAGGTTCCCGGCGTGCCGGAAGCCCTACCCTACGGAACCGCAATTGTGCTTTTAGGGGCAGTATTAATGCTGAACGCACTTTCAATTTCTTTACGGGTTTACCTGCGCTCCCGGAAGAAATGGTAGCTATTAAGTTATAAGGTGAATTAAATTGGATTAAATTGAGGCTGAGGAGAAGGCTAAGAAAAACAAAAACCTAAGCCTCAGCCTTATCAAAACAAAACAAGTATTTACGAAATAGAAGTTAAACCAGGAACGGATTGTATGCCGAACTCGAAAAAGAAAATTGAAATCTCCGACCTTCGCGTCTCTTACAAAGATAAAACTGCTCTAAACGGCATCTCTTTTGATGTTTATGAAAATGAAATCCTGGGGATTATTGGCCCGGCGCAATCCGGTAAAACAACGCTGCTTAAAACGATCAATCGCACCATCGACTTTTTGCCGGATGCAAAGGTTGAGGGAAGTGTAAAGGTCGATGGTGAGGATGTAAAAACTGTCAAAAGTGTTTACCAGCTTCGCCGGAAAATTGGGATGGTTTTCCCTTTGCCAGTCGGTCTGCCGCTGTCGATTTATGATAATGTTGCCTTCGCTCCTCGCGCTGCTGGCATCCGAGATCGTAAAAAATTAGATGAGCTGGTCGAACGCTGTTTAACCCAGGCTGCTTTATGGGACGAAGTAAAAGACCGCCTGGATAGCCTGGGAACAAAACTCTCCGGCGGCCAGCAGCAGCGGCTCACCATTGCTCGCGCGCTGTCGCATGAGCCGGAGATACTTTGCCTGGATGAATTTTCCATCGCCGTAGACCCGGTTACCACCATGCGCATCGAGGATGTGCTAAAAGTGTTGAGAGAACATGTTACGGTTATCCTGGTAACCAATCTTGTGCAGCAAGCGCGACGATTGGCAGATCGCACCGCTTTTATTTACAATGGCGATTTAATCGAGATCAATTCAACCGATGTTATTTTTTCTAAATCCCCTGAAAATAAAATGACTTACGATTATGTGACGGGAAATTTTGGATGAACGAACCTTACGATTATAGCATTACGACTGATAAATTGAACCTCTGGTATGGTGATTTTCAAGCCTTGATCAATGTTACCATCAATATCAAAAATGGTATTATAACCGGGTTGATTGGGCCTTCCGGCTGTGGTAAAACCTACCTTATTGCGCTGTTTTAATCGGGTAAACGAACGCTATGGCAATGTTACCACCACTGGCGAAATCAAAATCTTGAATAAAAATATTTACGACGAAAATGTATCGCTACCGGAATTGCGGAAAGCCGTGGGAATGGTATTTCAACGCCCCAACCCGTTGCCGATTTCCGTTTACGACAATGTTCTGTTTGGCATGAAGGCGCATTCCAAGCTGCGCTCGCTCAAAAAATCCCAAGCTGATGAAATTGTTGAAAAGGCGCTAAAAGAAGTTTTTTTATGGGAAGACCTAAAAGATAAACTCAAAAACAAAGCGACCAATCTACAACTTGAACAACAGCAAAAACTCTGCATCGCCCGCTTGCTGCCGTTAAAGCCAAAAGTCATCCTGATGGATGAACCATGCTCCGCCCTGGACGCCGAATCCACCAAAGCTGTGGAGGAGTTGATGATAGAGCTGGCCGGGCAATACACAATTGTCATCGTCACGCACAACATGGCCCAGGCACGCCGCATCAGCGATGAATGTATTTTTATGTTATTAGGCGAAATTATAGAACATAGCCGAACGGAAGATATGTTTATCTCCCCGCAAAATTCCAAAACCTCGGATTATATTGAAGGGCGTTATGGATAAAAAATAATAGTTGCATAAAAGACTTGTCCTCATTGAGCCTACGAAAGATGCGAAAAACACATAAACCTATTTAAAATTTTTTGTTTGGTTTGTGTTATTCAGTAGGCTTATCGATAAATGTCTCCCAGTATCCAGCATCAAGCATCATCAGCGATTTAAATCCTTCAAAACCTCCCTCGCCGCATTATACCCCGGTGCGCCGCTAACGCCGCCGCCAGGATGGGTGCCGGAACCGCAAAGATAAAGATTCTCAATCGGCGTTCGATATTTACCGTATCCCGCTACCGGGCGCATAAATAGAAGCTGATCCAGGGCCATTTGGCCGTGATAAATGCTGCCCTCGGTTAAACCGTAGTCTCGCTCCCAATCGAGAGGGGTTATGACCTCCTGATAAAGAATCTGTTCTCGCAAATGTGGAGCATATTGAGAGAGCGTATCGAGAATCGTTTCTCCAAGCGCTTCTCGCTGTTCGTCCCAATTCCCTTCCCGCAAATGATACGGGGCATATTGCATGGAAATTGACATAACGTGCTGGCCTTCCGGCGCTAAGGAGGGATCCAAAAGCGATGGAATCACAATATCGAGATAGGGGTTTTGCGAGAACCGGCCGTATTTGGCATCGTCGTAAGCGCGTTCAAGATATTCCGGGCTGGGGCAAATGATTGTATGACCGGTTAACAAGCTGCCATCATCCGGAGAGCCAACAAAATGCGGCAGTCCGCTAAGCGCCAAATTCATTTTAGCTGTTGTACCACGAAAGCGAATATTACGTACCTTTCTAACAAATTCCGGTCCTAAATCCCAGGGCTTAACGAGGTTAAAATAGGTTCTTTGAGGAAAGCTTTCACGATTTTGAAAAAAAATCCAAACTCTTTAGTTTTTCCAATTATACAACATTCTCATCCAATTGAGAGATCTCTAAAACTCTCAAAAAACAACAAAATTGATTTTTACAGTAAAAGATCCTTTTATAAAAGAACGCAAGACCTAGAGCCTAAGTA
>CAXHHS010000292.1:0-7928 GCA_964015645.1 uncultured bacterium | reverse complement strand
GATGGCCGGCATGTTGCAAAAATACAACATTGAGATCACGTCCGAAGCACAATCGAAATTGAATATGGAGTTGGTGAATTTAGGGGAAGCCGAATGAGAAAGTCGCTTCTAATTTACTCGACATGCAAGAAAAGGCATTTTGGAGTATTGAAATATTGGAGCAATGGAATTAAAGGGCTTCTTTCGTTGGATCAGCTATCCAACCATTTAACCATCCAACCATTTAAGATAAAAATACTTGAAATAATATTCCTAAAGGCAATTTTGCTCCTAAGCTTAACAACACAACTCATTGCCCATGAAGTCCGCCCCGGTTACCTGGAAATTATCGAACAGCAGCCGGGAATCTACGCTGTGGCCTGGAAAGTGCCGCTCCGCAACGGAAGGCCGCTCGACATCGAACCGGTGTTCCCGAAAGGTTTTCGATTGGTTGGAGAAGTAACACAGCAAAAATCCGGCGGGGCAATTGTTGAGCGCTGGAAAATGACATCCGGCAAGCTTTTGGTTGGCCAAACCGTTCGTATCGATGGGCTTCAAAAAACCCTTACTGATGTTCTTGTTAGAATTTCCCTGGCGGATGGCCGTATTGTGACAGAGCGATTAACTGCAAAATCACCGAGTTTAGTTGCCTCCGAAACACCTTCCACCTGGTCGGTAGCGGTTACATATACTGAGCTTGGGATCGAGCATATTTTGTTAGGCATCGATCACCTTTTATTTGTGCTGGCATTACTGTTAATCGTTCACGATCGCTGGAAATTGATCAAAACAATCACCGCGTTCACCATTGCTCACAGTATTACCCTCGCAATCGCTACTTTGGATTTGATTTACCTCCCCGGTCCACCGGTGGAAGCTGTCATCGCACTCAGTATCGTTTTCGTGGCTGCTGAAATTTTAAACCGCCAGCATCGCGAGCCGGGATTGACCGAACGCTATCCCTGGATTGTCGCGTTTAGTTTTGGGTTATTGCATGGCTTCGGTTTTGCCGGGGCACTTTCCGATATCGGGCTACCCCGGGGTGAAATTCCAATGGCGTTGCTCACGTTTAACATTGGTGTGGAGCTTGGGCAGTTATTGTTTGTTGCCCTTGTGTTAGTTGTGCAGCAAATATTAAAAAAGGTGCCAATTTCCTGGCCGGAATGGAGTTGGAAGGTGCTGCCTTATGCTATTGGCAGCATAGCAGTGTTTTGGGTAATTGAGCGGGTGATCGGATTTTTATAAAAGGAAACAGGAGAAATATGAAAAAACTGACATTTTTACTTTCGACAATAATTTTATTAAGTAATTGTGTATTAGGAGAAGCCAAATTTGCAAAATCTCCACAAGTCATTCCAGCGGATCTGGTTTTACGTGACGGCGCAATTTATACTGTAAACGAAGCACAACCCTGGGTGGAAGCTGTTGCGGTGTTGGATGGAATGATTATCTTTGCCGGATCGAACCAGGATGTAGCAGCTTTTATCGATAACCAGACAACTATTATCGAGTTGGATAGAAAAATGGTACTGCCGGGTTTACATGATGTACACATGCACCCATTGGAAGCCGGCTCACCCGCAGGAAGCGGGTGTTTGCTAAGCAATTCGGAAACCGATCCGGAAAATTTTATGATAGCCTTGCAATCCTGTAATCTTACGCCCAATAGCAATGGGTGGATTGTCGCTGGCGGCCATTCGATTTTCACATTGTATGACGCTGTTCGCCCGCCCAGGGAAATATTAGACGATGTATTTCCCGATGATCCGGTTGCCATTTTGGAAGCGACCTCCCATTCGCTGTGGGTAAATTCGTTAGCATTGGAAATTGCCGGTATCGATGCTACTACCACAGATCCAATTGGCGGGCACATCATCAAGTGGGATGATGGTGAACCGAGCGGAATTTTGTTAGATAATGCCGGAGACCTCGTTTTACAAATGGCCCTGGCCTCAACACCGGAAATAGATGACCAAAATTACGAGGGCCTGGTTTCATTTAGCCTTCCGCTCCTCGCCAGAATGGGAATTACCTCTATTTGCGAAGGCAGAACGTATTGGAAAAGAAATTACCATCGAATTTGGCAGGATATTAAAAACGACGGTTTGTTATCGGCAAGAGTGGTTTTAGCGCCCTGGATTTATCCTGAAGATATGGATGCGGATTTGATCGCCTCCTTACAAAATTTGTACATCGAAGACGATGATCTGCTACGAATAAACCAGGTAAAATGCTACAGCGATGGCATTACCATTAACGCAACTGCCGCCTTGCATGAACCTTACAATAATAACCTGGGATTTCCATTTGACACTGGCTTGAATTATATCGAAACCAACCGCCTGGCAAACCTGGTCGCTGTTTTAGAGCAAACCGGGTATGATTTTTTTATTCACACCATTGGCGACCGGGGCATTACCGAAGCATTGGACGCCATTGAATTTGCCCGGAATACAAATGGAGATGTTGGGGCAAGGCACCGGCTCACTCACCTGGAAATAGTTGATTCAACTGACTTTAGCCGCTTTGCACAACTAAATGTATCAGCAGATGTTCAGGTGGCCGGCGATTTTACCAATCCCGAAAATTGGGAAGAAAACGAACTTTTTCTTGGCGAAGAAAGATCAGACAACCTATTTCCGCTAAAATCGTTACACAACGCCGGTGCAAGAATTACGTTAAGCAGCGATTGGGATGTTAGTACAGCGAACCCTTTTGCAGGAATGCAACATGCTCTTACCCGAAGCCCGCAAGAATTGCCTTCATTAAAAGAAGTTATCAAGGCATATACTATAAATGCAGCTTATGTCATGCGAC
Organism: uncultured bacterium; assembly: GCA_964015645.1. Classification (GTDB taxonomy): domain Bacteria; phylum Calditrichota; class Calditrichia; order RBG-13-44-9; family J075; genus CAXHHS01. Next base: position 5,132 of record CAXHHS010000292.1, on the reverse strand, counting down.
AAGAAGATAAGGTTGGTTCTATCGAAGTCGACAAGTATGCCGATTTAATTATCATCGATCAAAACTTGTTCGAGATTCCTGTAGATCAAATTGCACAAACTAAAGTATTGCTAACCCTGCTCGCAGGAAAGGTGGTATATCGCGATTCAATTATTACCGATATAAAAACCGAAACTTCCGCTCCGAAGAATTTTATCCTGGAGCAAAACTTTCCAAACCCTTTTAATGCCGCTACTCAAATCCGATTTACTTTGGAATCTACCGGGCATGTTTTTCTAAATATTTACAATAATGCCGGGGCATTGGTAAGGCAACTTCTTGATGATCGTAAATCTCCCGGTACGTACACCTTGAATTGGGATGGTGCGGACAGCTCCGGGCAGATGCTGTCATCCGGCATTTATTACTACTTATTGAAGACAGAAAACGCCCGGCAAGCAAAGAAAATGACACTTGTGAAATAGTACCAACTGAGCCTGGCCGCGTCAACCAGTATCTAGCGCCACTGCTTGGAATTAAGCTCTGCGAAACACATCAGTCTACAAAACCTCAAAAATCGGCCAATCATAATAATGGGATAGCAAAAGTGGCGTCACCAATTGTAATCCACTGATGAAAAAGAGGATGATATACACGATATACTGCCGTTTTCCCAGAATATCGAATGTGAGGTTTCGCAAGCGTTCAATGCGCTCTTCCCCGGATTCCAGTTCGGCCATTTCATTGAGTGCATGAATAAGTTTTTTATCCGCAATCACCGAGATTCCCGTACGCATCAGAAACAGGTGCTGGCTGCCGCTAAACATTTTTTCGACTTGATACGCAGTATAAATCGATGGTGCTAATAAACGGCCTGCTAATTTGATCAAATAAAATATCAACAGTGGAAAAATAGCGCCAATGTAAAACATACCGGCAATTTTATAATTGATCGCATATCCCCACACCGAGACATTCGCCACAATTAATACCGTGATAATCTGAACAATTACCGTCAACCCCGAGCGATAGGTATTGATCGCCTGATCAAGCTGCTGTCGCAAAAATTCGGGAGATGGTTCATTTGCCATTACTGCCTCCGTACTTTTTATCTTCGAATGTAGAGATTCAAAACAACTTATCAAACACCTTTGATCCGTTTTAAAATTTCTCTTTATGATTTCGACCGGGACTCGTAATTTGCAGCACTCTATGGAAAAAATCATCGAGCAACTAAAGTCGATTTTAGGTGATAGCGGCGTTTTAACCGGCGAAGATATATCCATTCGCAGTGCCGGTTGGGGACTTTCTGACAATATCGCCGCCAAAGCAATTCTTCGCCCACAAAGCACAGAAGAAGTTTCCCACGTACTGAAAATGTGCCATACTGCCAACCAAACCATCGTTACCCACGGCGGATTAACAGGTTTGGTACGCGGCTCATTTTCCCGGGAAAACGATATTATCCTTTCCCTGGAACGAATGAACCGTATCGAAGAAATCGATGAAATCAATCGCACGATGACCATCCAGGCCGGAGCCGTATTGCAAACAGTACAAGAAACTGCGGAAACCGCTAACCTGATGTTCCCGCTTGATTTAGGGGCAAGAGGATCATGTACTATTGGCGGCAATATCGCCACCAACGCCGGAGGAATTCGTGTGATCCGTTATGGCATGACCCGTGACTTGGTTTCTGGCCTGGAAGCAGTTTTAGCAGATGGCACGATTGTTTCCTCGCTGAATAAAATGATAAAAAACAACAGTGGTTACGACCTCAAGCAGCTTTTTATTGGCAGTGAAGGGACGTTAGGCATTGTTACTCGCGCGGTATTACGATTGCAAGAGCAACCCAAAAGCCAAAATACCGCATTTGCCGCTATCAATAGTTTTGGCGCTGTAATCGCTTTTCTGAAGCTGATGCACCGCGAGCTTGGTGGAAATCTTAACGCGTTTGAAATAATGTGGAGAGATTTTTATCGCCTGGTGACGACGCCTCCCGCAAAAAGCCAACCGCCTTTTTCGGAAGAATATCCATTTTATGTTTTAGTCGAATCTTTAGGTACGGATCAGGTAAAAGATACAGAACAATTTGAAAATGCATTGCAACAAGCAATTACCCAAAGCTTATTAGCAGATGCAATAATCACAAACTCTCGTTCGGAGCGTAATAAGCTATGGCAGATGCGCGACGACGTGGGACAGCTCTTCCGCTACGGCCCGGTTATAATATTCGATGTCAGCCTTGCCATTTCGGATATGGAAGCCTATGTTGATGATGTGCGCCGGCAATTAAACGACCGCTGGCCGGGTAACCACTGCTTTGTTTTTGGGCATCTCGGCGATGGCAATCTCCATATTGTCGTCGCTCCGGGCATTGATGATGTAAAAGTGCGCCGCGAAATCGAGAAAATTGTCTATTCGCCGCTCAAGGCAATCGGTGGTTCCATTTCCGCTGAACATGGTGTGGGCATCGATAAAAAACCTTACCTGCACCACTCTCGCAGCGAAATGGAAATCGATCTCATGCGTCGCATAAAACAAGCGCTGGATCCAAAAAATATTTTAAACCCCGGTAAAATTTTTGATTGATTCGGTTTGAGCATAAATTAAGAGGCTGTTTAGCAATGAGCCACAAAGTCACTAAAACACCAAGTTTCACAAAGAAATATTAAGTTTTTAGCGAAACTTGGTGATTTCGCGTCTTAGTGGCATGATTTTCGATTTTCTAAACATATTCAAAGGCTTTGACAGTAGGCAGTGGCAGGGCAATTTACAAATCGGGAAAAGAGAAAGATTTCAATATTCAATCTTCAATCAAAAGGGCTTTGCAGGAATCGATTCTAAAATTACCGTTCAACTATCAGCTCTAACTTTTTCCAGGGTATTAATCAATACCGCTGTGCGAATGGTGTACCCGTTTTTACCGGCATTCAGCCGGGCATTAGGTGTACCGGTAGAATCATTGGTTTTACTGGTTTCTGCCCGATCCGCATTAACCATTAGTGCGCCACTATTTGGCGGGCTATCTGATCGATTCGGCGAACAAAACGTTTTATATGGTGCTCTGGGGATTTTTTTACTCGGGATGAGCATTGTAGTTATCTTACCCGGTTTTTGGTCTTTTGTCGCCGTTATCTTACTGGTTACGATTTCGAAAATCATTTTTGATCCCGCCGCATATTCTTTCCTGGGCGCGCGAATTCCTTATTCTCGTAGAGGATTCTTTGTTGGAATTTACGAGATTTCCTGGTCTGTTTCCTTTTTTATTGGCATGCCGCTTATCGGCTGGTTGATGACATTTGAAACTGATATTGCCTGGTTATTTCCCTTTATCGTTTTGGGTGTATTAGGTGTTTTTTCCCTGGCTGCTTTTTGGCGAGTACTACCGAAATATTCAAAGGAGACTTCTCAGAAACAAGTTTCAAAAGCGTCCCGTTCAAAATGGAAAACATTTTTGACAGATTTTCACGTTTTGGCCATGTTAAGTATCGGTTTATTGCTCTGCATGGCACAGGAGAACGTGCTGGTAATTTTAGGTATTTGGCTGGAAAAGGATTTCGGTTTAACTTTAACCGCATTGGGATTATCCAGCCTGGTAATCGGTATTGCGGAACTGGCAGCAGAAGGCGGTGTTATCGGCTTAATTGATCGGTGGGGAAAACGAAGCACAATTTTATACGGCGTATTTTTCAGTATATTTGCTTACGGAATGCTACCTTTAATTGCATCATCCGTAACCGGGGCATTAATTGCATTATTCCTGGTGTTTTTTGCTTTTGAATTCACCTTTGTCGCCACATTACCATTGGTAACAGAATTAGTCCCGAATGCCCGATCTCAAGTGATAAGCCTTTATATTGCGCTCCAATGGGGCGGGCGGTCTTTAGGCGCTTTGCTCGGTGGCTATTTGTTTGATTTTGGAATTTTGTGGAACGGCATTCTTGGCGCCGCATTGAATCTAACGGCATTTGCGATTCTGTGGATTTGGGTAAAAGAGGAATCGAAATGGCAGAATAATTGACTTATTTTGGATATACCAATAATGAAAAACGATATCAACAACCTCTTAATCCTGGATAAAAACGCAACCCAATATTTAACCTTGCTGAAAAAAGAGAAATTGCCTAATCTCAGCATCGTCGCTTTTGAGGATGCCAAAACAGCGAAACAACATTGCAGTGATTGCAACATCATTTTGGGTGCGCCGGGATTGGTTCAGCATATTTTATCACTTGCGTCGAAGGTAAAATGGATACAATCCACATGGGCGGGCGTAACACCGCTGCTGGGACCAAACAACCGGCGAGATTACGTTTTAACCGGTGTAAAAGGAATTTTCGGCAGGCTGATGTCGGAATATGTTTTTTGCCATTTACTATTACATGAACGTAAAGTATTTCAGCGCTATCAAGCACAGCAAAAGCGAAGATGGGATCAAACGCAAACAGGAACTTTACGCGGAAAAACGCTTGGCGTGATGGGCGTCGGTTCTATCGGCGCTCACATTGCTAAAACTGCCAAACATTTCGAGATGCAAACATTTGGTTTCACTTTTCGAAGCTCAGACTGCGAGTTTATCGATGTGTATTTTCATCTCGATCAACTCCTTGAATTTGCGGCAGCCGTTGATTACCTAGTTTGCACACTACCGAACACAAAGGATACGCAAAACTTGATTTCCAAAGATATTTTTGGTGCAATGAAACCATCTGTATTGTTTATAAATGTCGGTAGAGGAACGGTTGTTGACGAATTCGCCTTAGCGCAAGCACTGCAAAATGGTACCATTGCCGGGGCGGTTTTGGATGTATTTCAAGAAGAACCATTACCGAAAACACATCCATTATGGCAAACGCCGAATACGATTATTACTTCCCATACCGCCGCCCCCACGTTTCCGGTAGACATCTTACCCATTTTTATAGAGAATTACCGGAGATTTATTGAAGGAAAATCACTCAAATTTGTGATCGATTTTGAACGCGGCTATTAAAATAAAAACATATATTTACCTGTTGAATAAAAACGGTTGTTTCTCTAAATTCTACACGTTTAGGAAATTGTGGCTACGAACCTCCCGGAGGTTTATAGCTAAATCTAAAATACAAGTAAAGGTTAACGTTTGATCCTGTCTCTTATACACATCTGAC
>CAXHHS010000291.1:0-7965 GCA_964015645.1 uncultured bacterium | reverse complement strand
CGCGAGGCAATGGAGTCTCGTGGGCTCGGAGATGTGTATAAGAGACAGATCCTGTTCTGCAAACGAAATTTCATTCTGATCCAGGAATAATAACTGGAGGTTTTCTAATTTACTAATCGACGATGGCACTGTTCGTAACTGGTTTTTGCTAACATTTAATAACTGCAATTGATACAATTTACCAACCGAAGACGGTAAAAAACTCAATAAATTTCCTTCCAAATTTAACACTTGTAAATTTTTAAGTTTGTTAATTCTTTCAGGTAAATTCACCAGGCGATTATTGTTTAAATCCAACGAAATCATATTTTTCAGTTTGGTGAATATGGCTTCAGGAATGAAGTCGATATTGTTATTGCCACAATCCAAAACTTCCAGCTTCTTTAACTGCCCTAAAATTTCCGGCAAAAGTACCAGGAGATTATCACTTAAATTCAACGTACTTAATTTCTTCAGTTGCCCGATTTCGAAAGGTAAATCGACAATTTGATTATTGTTGGTATCCAATGTTTTGAGGTTTACCAGGTTAGCAATTGCAGGCGAAAGAAATTGAATATTATTATTTCCCAGGTATAGCGCTTCCAACTTCGCCAGGTAAGTCAGCGCTTCCGGAAATTCCTCGAGGCGGTTAAAAACCAAATCAATCGATTTCAGGTTTTGCAGATTAGCAAATTCTTGAGAGAGAGAAGATATTTGATTGATGCCGGCATAGAGGTATTGCAAATTTTTGAGCGTGGTCAACTCATACGGCAATTCCGTTAATTGATTATCGCTCACATCGACCCATTGAAGGCTGGTAAGCTCTCCGATTAACGGCGATATTTCTTTTAGATTTTGCTCCTTTAAATTCAGGCGGAGGGCTTTTTTGGGGGTTTTTAATGCCACTTCTATAGAAGTAAATTCCGGTTTTTCCAACAGCTCGAACTCGTCCAGCAATTTTCCCTGGGCAAACACAACAGAGATAATAGATATATTAAAAAAGATTAAAAAGAACAGCCTTCGTTTAATCAACAGAGTTTCCTTTTGTTATCCGCTAAGGATTGGGTAAAAAATAAATGGCTAAATTTGATGTCAAAGCCATTTGAGGCATCCAGGATAGTTGGATTTTTTTTACATTTATTCAATTGTTTTGCCCATAATTATTTTGCGATTTTTTAACCGGGATTCACAAATGGGTTTTTAATCAATCCTTAATGATTCGCAAAATTTACAGAATGCAAAAAATGTGCTTTAGAAATGCGTCACATATTCAAAAAATTGAAAGAAATTTCCGGGAGCGCAAGTTTCGGGTTGATAAAGTTTAAGGGTGATATTATACTCATCTCGTCATGAAAGCGAACGAAAACAACCGGCTTGTTCTATCCACACCCACGGCATTCAATTTTGATGAATGCCTGCGGTTTCTCGACCGCTCATCTTTGGAATGTCTACACCGAATTGAAGGCCGGTATGTTTACCGGCTGTTGGAAATTAAGGACGATTTAATCCTGGTTTCAATGGGCTGCGATCAACCTAATCAAATGCAAATTGCCATATTGAATAAAACTGTTGATGCCGGCGCCCAAAAATCCATCCACAAATTTGTCGAAGACTGGTTCGATCTAGACCGAGATTTAACGCCCTTTTATCGGTTGAGCGACCGCGATCCGTTATTAAAAAAGTTAGCCGAACGGCATTACGGATTGCGCATCATCGGCATACCGGATTTTTGGGAAGCGCTGTGCTGGTCGATTATCGGGCAGCAAATCAACTTACAGTTTGCCTACACACTTAAAAAACGAATGGTAGAAGCATTCGGAGAAAAAATCGTTTATGAAGGTAACGTTTATTGGGCGTTTCCAAAAACGGAACGAATCGCTGCATTAGACCCGGATGATTTAAAACTACTGCAATTCTCCCGGCAAAAGGCGCAATACGCCATCGAAATCGCTCAGCAAATTTGCGCTGGCAATATTTCCAAAGAAAAACTACAATCTATTGAAAATATTGAAGATAAAAGAAACGCACTTATTAAACTGCGCGGCGTTGGTGCCTGGACTGCGGATTATGTGTTGATGAAATGCCTGCGAGAATCCTCCGCATTTCCCATCGCAGATGTGGGGTTGCACAACGCCATCAAATTGCAACTAAATCTTCCCCAAAAGCCGTCTCTAAACGAGATTCAAATAATGGCCCAAAGATGGAAAGGGTGGGAAGCTTACGCTACATTTTATTTATGGAGGTCTCTGTATGAATAGCCAATATGAAGCATATTACCAATCGGAAATCGGTTTGATTCGCGTAACCGGTTCCGGGGCAGGCGTCAGCAGTTTGTATTTTGTAAAGGATGATGAAAAACCTGCCGATTCGAAAACACCGGCTTGCTTGCAGGATTGCATTACACAATTAGATGAATACTTTAAAGGCCGCCGCCGGGATTTCTCCTTAAAATTGCAGCCGGAAGGCACGGAATTTCAGAAAGCGGTTTGGCAGCAATTACTGAACATCTCCTACGGCAAAACATCCTCCTACGGCGATATTGCCGCCGCCCTGGGCGATAAAAACGCCATGCGGGCAGTAGGAAGCGCTAATGGTAAAAACCCCATTTCCATTATCGTACCCTGCCACCGGGTTATTGGCAGCAATGGCAAGCTCATCGGTTACGGCGGCGGCTTATGGCGCAAGGAGTGGTTGTTGAAGCATGAGGGGAGTTTGTTGATATAAAATGATATGTATTCAAGTATTCTTGTGTTTTCCAATGCCGATTGTAGATTCCTTGCGGAAAGGCACTCCTTTGGAGAGGAACCGCTTATGTGGCAAGTGCTCCGGTGTTTTTGTAAACGTGATGCGTAACTTATTGTTTTTTCACGCAATACGTAACACGCATCACGCATCACGCCCATTCATCACCTCGTACAAAACCTTGCTCAACTGTTCCAGGTTAAACGGCTTGGTCAGGTAATGCTTAAATCCGTATTCCCGGTAGTTGGATAAAACCGGGTCGTTGGAATAGCCGCTGGAAACAACGGCGTTCACATTGGGGTCGATCTTTCGTAATTTTTCTACGGTTTCTTTCCCGCCCATGCCGCCGGGGATGGTCAAATCGAGAATGACCATATCAAAAGGATGGCCATTCGTAAGTGATTCTTCATACAGCTTTACCGCTTCGCTGCCTTCGCTGGCGCTTTGTACGGTATAACCAATGTGTTCTAACATTCTTTCCACAATTTCCACGATAATTTCTTCATCATCCAAAATAAGAATGCTGCCGCTTCCGTTGAGTTTCACTTCCAATTCTTTTTCGACTTTCGTTACTGCTGATTCCGGGGCCGCCGGCAGATATAAGTGAAAAGTGCTGCCGTGGTTTGGCCTGGATTTAACCAAAATATGGCCGCCATGGTTTTTAATGATAGAATAGGATGTTGCCAATCCCAGGCCGCTGCCCTTTTGTTTGGTAGTAAAATAAGGATCGAATATTTTTTTCTGATGTTCCTTCGACATTCCGATTCCCTGGTCTTTAAACGCTATTTTGACATAGCGGCCATTTTCCAACGGTATATTGCTGCCGGGATTCACTTCGATATTTGTTGCCGAAACGGTTAATTTACCGCCTCCCGGCATTGCCTGGTCGGCATTGATGACCAGGTTATTAAAGACCTGGTTTACCTGCCCTTCATCAATTTCTGCCGGCCAAAGATCGCCGGCGATATCAAATTGGGCGCTAACATTGGAGCCGCGCAATGCAAACGTAACCGACCCTTCGATCAATTTATCGATTGCAACGGTTTGTTTGATGGGCATGCCGCCTTTGGCAAAGGTTAGCAATTGCTGGGTCAAACTTTCCGCACGGAAACAAGCCTTTTCCGCTTCCCGGAGGCGTTTTAACGACTCCTCATTTTCACCGGCATACACTTTTGCAAACGAAATATTCGCCAAAATTCCGGTTAAAATATTGTTAAAGTCATGGGCAATTCCTCCTGCCAAAATCCCCAGCGACTCTAATTTTTGGGCTTTTGCCAACTCCTCTTCCATCTTTCGCTTTTCGGTAATATCGCGAAATGCCAGCACAACACCCACAACATTGTTGTCGGCATCTTTAATCGGTGCTGCGTTTAAATCGATAGTTCGCTTTGAGTTATTTCGATTTATGAAAAACACGGAGGTAGCAAGCTCAATAACCGTGCCGCTTCCCAATACTTTTTCAACCGGGTTTTTAATTGGCTCCCTGGTTTTAAGGTTTAGAAGACTTAAAACCTCGCTTAATTTTTTGCCATAAACTTCTTCCTGGGTCCAGCCCGTTACCTCCTCCGCAACTTTATTTAGCAGGGCGATGTTACCTTCGGTATCAGTCGTAATAACACCATCGCCAATCGACCGCAACGTTACGTCAAGATTTTCCTTTTCCGCTGCCAGGGCTTTTTCGAACTTGATACGAGCAGTAATATCCTCGTAGGTTCCCAAAATACCCACGACGTTACCGTCTGCATCGTGCAATGGTACGCGATTCGTCTCCATCCAGTTTTTTGTACCATTTAAAGAACGTGGCCGGATATCATGATATTCCGCTTTGTCAGAATCCATTACCCGGCGGGCTGTATTATGAAAATATTCTGCTTCGGTTTTACTCCAGCCCAATTCGTAATCGGTTTTACCGATAATCTCTCCCGGTGATTGAAAGCCGGCTTCGGTTGCAAAGTTATTGTTACAACCAATGTAAACCGAATTTTCATCTTTCCAAAAAATAGCCTGGGGAATATTGTTCATTACCAGTTGCAGCATTTGCTTGGATTGTTTGAGCGCTTCCTCTATTTGCCGGCGTTCGGTTATCTCCTTTTGCAAATCCTGGTTCATTTTCTGAAGTTCAATATTTTGGAGATGTTCCTTAACCATTGCCTTGCGTTTAACGCGGTAAAAGTTGGCAACCAACCCGATAATAATGACAAAAACGATTAGCCCCAGGGTAAGAATATTGCGATATAGCTCCTGCTGGCTAACCGCTAAGGCATTGATTTCCTTGTCTTTACGTAGCAATTCCATTTCGCTTTTGATTTTTTCTGTTTCATAATTGGTTTGAATATCGGCAATTTGTTGAGCGGTTTTTTCGTTGAACGTGGAGTCGTTATAAATTTTAAACAATTTGTGGTTCGCCAGTGCATTTTCAAAATCGCCCATTTTTTCGTAAGTGATGGAAAGATTATGATAAATATCCTTCAACTCTTCTTTTGCCTTAATCTGCCGAGCGATTCGCAAGCTGCGATTCAGATTATCCAGGGCTGTAGAAAAATCGCCTAATTCCCGATAGGTAATGCCGATATCCTTAATCGCATAAACCATTCCTCTAAAATCATTGTTTTTTCGAATGATCGCTAAAGATCGTTGCAGGTTTTCAAGCGCTTTATCATAATCTTCTAATTTACGATGTGCAACTGCCATAATCCCCAGGGAGTAGGCAATGCCTAACTCATCATCGATTTCCTTCCTGAGATTGAGCGCTTTTTGAGAATATTCCAGCACTTTTTCGTAGTTGCCCAGGCTTTCGTAAGCCACAGCGATATTGTTTAAGTTGATGGCGGTCTGCTTTTTATCACCGCGTTTTTCCAAAATGGCAATGTTTTGTTCAAAATAACCGATTGCTTTCTTGTGCTCGTTTAATCGCAAATAAACCAATCCCAATGCACGCAACGCCTCGGCCCTAATCAACTCGTATTGATTTTCCTCGGAGATTTGCAAACTTTTGTAAGCGTTTTCCAAAGCGATTTCATTATTGCCCAAAAATACATTTGCAAAAGCGATTTTGTTTAAAGCATCGGCAGTGCCGCGATTATGATTTATTTTTTCCGCTAATGCCAATGCCTCGTTGCCATAAGACAGCGCCTTAGCAAAATCTTCTTTCCGGCTTTCCTCTGACAATTCGTTTAATAAATTCACTTTGGTTGTATCATCCGGGGTTGTGCTTAAGCGCGCTTCCAGGCTATCCGGGTTGTTTTGTGCCGATATAATTGCGGAAATAAATATGGCGATAAACATCATCTTTTTCATAATGTCACACTCTCTCTCGCTGCATTGTATTTGTGTAGCATAACCTCCCGGAGGTTCAAATGTAGGTAATGGTTACGCTTGATGCTACTTGATATCTCTATTCTGATTTCAAGTTTGGCTCAAAATCTCCGGGAGGTTTACAAATGGCTGTATTTATCTATATTTATCATTCAGGCCAATTTTATCCAATATCATGGGAATAATTTTTTCCAATCGTTTTGCTTTCGTCGCATCTCTTTTGGCCTCCGTAATATATTCTGCATATTCTCTTTGTTTGGAAAGGTTTAATTCGCTAAAACACGCTTTTAAATTGGAATTCTTTTCCAAAGCTTCTGACAATACATCAGGAATTAAAAGCGATTTACCCTTTTCCGGCTTTAATTCCTTGCCATCTTTTTGATTTTGGATCGCTTCCTCAAGATATTCTTTGACCAGTGCGGTATCAATTTCCTCAAGCGAATCGAATCGCCATTGGCGCATCGCCTTTGTTTTTCCTTCTTGCGCGTTTATTAGTTTTTGATGTCGATCCGTTAAAAACATGCCCTGGAAAAACCAGATGCCAACATAAGATTTAAATGCGCCCAAACCGGCAACATTTTTTCCATCAACTGTATAAACCGGCGCACCCCATTTAACAGCTTCGCTCAATTCCGTCGAAAGAAAAATTTTTCGCAGCCGGGTTAAGGCTTCTTCCCATTGTTGATTCGCTAAAATATAGTCGTCTACTGTTTTATGCCGTTGCATGTTCTTCTCCATAAAATCGTTTAAATGGCAAATAGTGTTGTGGTAAATCGCACAGTGTAAAGGAATAATTTTAGTAACGAACAACCGTAATGATAATCCTAATCAGGAGAGTATCCGCTTTTCGACCCCGGCGACAGGGTAAAATAAAATATTATTGCGATGTATTCAAGAAGAAGGTTTGTTTTGTGTGGTGATATTCTTTTTTTTGCTTAAAAATCTTAAGGAGATAGTGATGCTAACCATACATCCGATTAGGACAGGGAAAAAAGTTATTCTTTCGGAAGAAGAATTCGAATTAATTATAGAAAAACTTCTGCAAATTGATCAGGTTGAAATTGTCATCGATGATGACCCGGATTGTCTGACGGAACAGAAGCTTGAACAGCTGAATATTGCCGAAGCGGAATTTGAGAATGGGGAAACCGTATCCTGGGAAAATCTAAAAAAAGATTTTTCCCGCCGGAGAAAAGATGAAGTATCGGGTTGAAGTAGCTAAAAAGGTCGTAAAATTTCTAAAGAAACAACCTATTTGGTTGATAGATGTATTCGAAGAGAAAGTTGATAAATTAGCAAAAAATCCTTATTGAGATGATCTGGATGTAAAGAAGTTAAAAAGACAAACTGAGGTTTATCGCCTGAGAATCGGCGTTTATCGATTCTTGTTCACCATAAAAGATGATACTCTGATAATTTTATTTTTTGATGCTGCACACCGGAAAGACGTTTATAAATAAGCCTATAGAATTTCGCTAAATAAGGTGAATATTGTTTTTTTAACCGTAAGGTAAAACCCACCTTTTATTCTTGATATGAAATCCGGTAAACCACATCCGCACGGTCGTCGGAGACTAACAGAGCGCCATCGGGCATTACCAGCACGTCTACCGGGCGGCCCCAGGCGTTGCTGTTTTGCAGCCAGCCTTCGGCAAATGTTTCGTAGCTGACTGCCTGGTTGCCGTTTAAGCGAACGAGTGTAACCCGATAGCCAATCGGTGTGCTGCGATTCCAGGAGCCGTGCTCGGCGATAAATATTTGGCGTTTATAAGTATCCGGAAACATATCGCCGGTGTAAAAACGCATTCCCAAAGAAGCGACGTGGGGGCCAAGCTCCATCGCCGGTTGAGTAAAATTGGCACAGGGCTGCTGGTTGCCCAATTGGGGGTCGGATATATTTTTACCGTGACAAAATGGGTAGCCGAAGTG
>CAXHHS010000290.1:0-7968 GCA_964015645.1 uncultured bacterium | reverse complement strand
GATGCAATGGAGTCTCGTGGGCTCGGAGATGTGTATAAGAGACAGGTGCTGCCGATCCGGTTGGTCACAAAGGTTTGGCCGGCCGGCTCGTATTGGATTGATAAGTTGGAACCGGTTAATTCCAGTAGCAGTTCGCATAGAGCTTTGATAGAGGTTTTAATCCCGCCGCCGACATTATAAAATTCATCGCTTACCTCGCTTTTAAGGGTGCATATATTCGCCCGGGCCACATCGGAGACATAGATAAAATCGTAGCTTTGGGAGCCATCGCCATAAACAACCGGGGGCAGTCCCTGGTCAATGCGGTCGAGAATTTTCATAATCACCGCAATATAGGTTCCTTTATAATCCTGCCGGGGGCCATAAACATTCATGTACCGCAAACCGGCGTAGGATAACCCATAGCGCTCGTTAAAGGCGCGGCACATCGCTTCCCCGGCAATTTTCGTGGCGCCATAAAAAGTACGGTTGTTAAAGGGATGCTCTTCCGTCATGGGAATTTGCAGAGCATCTCCGTAAACAGAAGCAGAAGATGAGTAAACAAGCCGTTTTATATTATTATCTCGACAGGTTTCCAACACATTCAAAGTTCCGCGTATATTAACGTCGAAAGCCGCTCGCGGGTATTCATAACATTGCAAAAGCCAAAGCGCGGCTAAATGAATAACATAATCGCATTCGGCAACCGCGGCGTTTAGTATGTCGGTTTGCAATATGTCACCGCCGGCCTCATAAACTCTGACACGGGGATCTTTTAAGGCATCCTCTAAATTCTCTCTGCTGCCCCGGCAGAAATTATCATAAATGATAACTCCTTTAATATCTTCTTTCAACAATTCATCGACAACATGAGAACCGATAAATCCGGCACCGCCAATTACTAAAATTTTACTGCTATTTATTTCCGGCATTCCTACAATCCTCCTAATTCACTTTTTGATACGTAAAATATATTTCATAACCTAAATCAAGGGGTTGTTGAAGATAACCCAAGATTTGAAAAATGGCTCTTAATACAATTGATATTGGCATCAAAATAATATTTTGTTCTCTAACGCTTTTTTCCAGAAATGATTTCTCAAATTTTGTTTTCCGAAAAAAACTATTACTGCTAAACCCCCTGGAATATAGTTTGATTTTATTTAACTCTAACGAAGTAAGATACTTATGTAGTGTTTGTTTAGTAAAATAACAAATATGGGAAGGGGGCCAAATTACGGGATCTTTATCCTTACACAATAGAATGTTAGCCGATTTAAAGTTAGGGGTATTTCCAATTAGCATCCCATTGGGATTTAAATGATTTACAAGTTGAGCCATAATATTTCTTGACTCTTCCAAAGGTAAGTGTTCAATAACATCAAACATGCAAATGGCATCGAATTTTTGATTTATATTACCAATTGATTTTAAGATATTTTGGAATCCTAATTTATCTTTAGAAAATGCTCTTAGTTTATCAGATGGTTCTATGCCAAAAACTTCAAAACCGTTCTCCTCCGCAGCTTTACAAAAATATCCCGCACCGCAACCGAAATCCAAGATTTTGGGGGTTTTGAAATTTTGCTTTATAAGTTTGAGTATATTGTTCTTTCTCTTCTTGGTACTTTTAACTCGCCTCTGTATATCATTTTTATTTAAAATTAGATATTCTCCATAATTAGAATAATTAAAAGACCCGGCTTTACTTTCCGGTAGAGCTAATACCATCCCACAATTCGTGCATCTATTTAACGAGTAATTATTAATGGTTTTACCGCCAAATACACTTGAAAAGATCTCTTTGCAACAAACAATACACTTCCTTTTCATAAAGGCTCATTCTCAATGGATTTTGATTTCTAATAGCATGAATTGTCCGATTCATTATTCAAAGCCTGTAACCCGGTATTAGTGAGAAGCCCGGCTCTTTTTAGCCATTTCAACGGCTTATCCCCACTCGTGCATCCCCCTCATTTAATTGATTATATATTTTGTAATATGAAAATGCGGCTTTATCCAGGTTATAATAATTTTTTGCAACATGAAGGCAATCAGAACGATATCGGCTGTAATGATTGTTCATAAAGTTAATTCCTTTTTGCAAGTCAATTGGTTTTTCAATATCGAAATAAACACCAATCTTAAATTTTTCTATTAATGACCGAATCCCTTTAATATAACCGTTAACAATAATAGGCAATCCACAAGATAAATATTCTGATACCTTTAAACCTATCATCGTTTCCGCAATAACTTTCATCCCATTGTTAGAAATATTCTCTCTAAGAGGCACAAGACCATAATCTCCAATTTGAAGATATTTTGGCATTTCGTGTGGATTACAATCAAGAATTGTATAATCCTTTTTACTAATTTGAAGATTGGAAAGTATTTCTATTAATTTAGGTTTACTGAATTTAGTAAGAATCAATAATTTACTGTTTAAACAATTCTTTTTTATTGATTTGAATAGGTTGCCAAGTAAAACAGGGTCATGCCACGCCCCTAAACTGCCATTATAGACGAATACGATATTTTTTTCAAGTTTCAACTGTTTTTTCAGAGAACTTCTTAGCTCATTCTTGAGACTATACTTATTTAAATCGACACTTGCATACACTAAACTATAATTGCCATTTGGAGCAATGCTATTTAAATAGTTGACAAAAGTATCAGATAATCCAATCGATATGTCTGAGTTCAATAATATTCTTTTTTCAATTCTTTTCCAGATTTTGTACGTTGGGGAATCGTATTTCCACCTACCTCTAACAATTCCTTCTTCCGGATAAAGCCCCCTCACATCAAAAACAATTTTTAAGTTTTTACAAAACGGCTTAATTAAGATCATCGATAACGTAGACAGGTAACTTCTACAATGAACGACGTCATATTTTTTGCGTTTTATTTCTACAAATAAAAGTGGTAAAAAAGTTGACAAAAACCATAAGAGTAAAGGTATGTTTAAATAAGATCCCCATCTTTTAAGCAAAATTACCGGCAAGTACATGAGTTTAATGCTTACTGAATTCGACCGAAAATCTTCTTTCAGAATTTTGAGTTTTTCTTTGTTACCTATTAAGTTAGAAGCTATACCAACCTTGCCTAGTTTAGCGAATGGTTGTGCTGATAAATGGGTCAAATTTATTTTATTACCATATAACTTTTTAAGTTTAAATAAGAGCTGTTTAACCTGGGTTTCATATATACCATTGTCGATTATGTTTTCTAAACATGTTAGGTAAAGTATTTTCATTTGGGCCTAAATAGCGTGTTGATATTTGTTTGTCTTTATAACAAATTGCTGCATAACGGACCTTACAATCTCATCCAGTTTGTCCAACAGGCTATTCAGGTTTGCAATCATTGCTAATAGTGCATACCAGAACACTGTAATTTGGTCGAAGTATGAGATCGATAAAAACGACGTGGTATGGGCAAATAAAGAAACTCCCATCGTCCAGATAAGCATTTGGTTTGCTCTTGATCTGTATTCCAATAGAGCATTCATTTTCCCTACCGCTTTAAAACAAAATACGATTAGAGCGATAAATAGTCCCAGGCTTATAATGCCGCCATCTACCCCAATTCTAATGTATTGATTGGTTACATCATACATTATCCATCCCCAATATGCGGTAGATTTTGTCCCGACAAGCCACCAATCCGAAAAATGGCTAATGGCTCCATCAATTAATCTCGATCGATGGCGACCTTCGCCACCGACCAGGTATCCGATTTTCGCAAAGATGAACCATACCGGCGCTTTCATAATTAAATGCAGAAAAATAATGGAAAACAATATTCCCCATCGAATAAATCGCAGATATTTTCTTAGAAAAAAAACACTTAGTCCAATTAAAGCGGATAAATATGCTATCGCTGCGCCACTGGATGCTGCGCTAAAAGCAATAAAAGTTACCATCAGCACGCTTATTATAGCTAATAATCTTGATTTTCCACCTTGCCACCAAAGGCTAAAGAATAACGGCATAATGGTGGCGCCAAAAGTTCCTGCTAAAATTGGATGTCGAAAAGGCCCCTGGCAACGAAGTTTACCGTCTCTAATATTTGTTATTTCGGGCACGCCTCCAAATATGGAAAAAAAGTTTCTACCGGTATACTTTTCTATAATAAACATCATTCCCATAGGAATACTCAAAATGGCTACAATCCGAATAAGACGCTTAATATCATCAATATCCTGGATCATGAAACGACACAAAAAATAAATACCGAGTGCATCTAAACTTCTACCCAAACGATTTATAAAAGCCCCTGAAGTACTCCATAATAACGTATAGGTAATAATTTGCGCGAGACAGAATAGGACCAATATCTTATCAATAATATTCGGTTTAAAATCACCATGTTCCTGTTTCAGTATTATCCTGATAAATCCAAATAATATCAGAATTCGGATCATTGTAAAATCAAGAGTAAAGATTACCATTCGCTGGCCTAACGTAATAAAACAGCTAGCAAGAATTATAGGAAACAAGGCATATTTTCTAGGCAGTAGAATGGTAAGAATTCCAAGCAGTAATATAATCCCAAGAACATAAGGCTCAATATTAGTAACATTTCCAAGCTGTGAAAAACGACTATTTGGCATTTAAGTATTCTAAAAATTAAATGAGCTGAAATTTTATTTTGATATATCCTTAAAAGCTAATTTATATGCTTGATAAAGATTTTTCATTGAGTGTTCCCAGGATAAAATATTTTGGAATCTCGCTCTTCCTATTTTCCCAAGTTCTTTGCGGAGTTCATAAGAATCCAATAATTGCTTAATATTATTTGCAAAATCTCTTTCGTCGTTTGCCCTGGAATATAAAGAGCCTTCTCCTGCAGAAAATTTGGTTTCTTTCAAATCGAACGAAACAATTGGTTTACCCATAGACATATAATCAATCACTTTACTCATGGTAGAAACGTTATTCAACGGAGTTTTGGGGTCGGGACATAAGCATATATCTGCATTTGACACCTTTTTCAAGGCTTCTTCATACGGTAATCTTCCGGTAAACGTCACAAAATCATCAATACCGAGACTTCGGGTGTAATTCTTTAGAGAACTTAATTCCGGCCCACTTCCGACCAGTATGGTGTGAAAATCTTTGCGTTTATGAGTATGTATTAAATGATGCAAGGCACGAAGTAAATAATCAACACCATCTTGTAAGCCCATTATGCCTAAATAACACAAGATATTTTGGTTTGTTGAATTGTTGGGAAAAGTTAACCCATTTGAGCTAATCTTTTTGTGTATTTCAGGATCAGGTGCATTTCTTACAATAAATATTCTTTCAGGATTTACTCCTCCACGAGTTATAGCAAGTTTTTTGTATGATTGATTTGTTGAAATTACTACATCTGAGAACCTGTAGGTTAATCTTTCCAAGATTAACAAAGCTTTATGTACAAAATTAGATTTGTTTAATCCTTTTTTAGAAAGATAGATTTCCGGGGATAAGTCGTGTTGGTCGAATACAACTTTTTTTCCCAATAATTTGAATGGTAAGGTAACGAGAAATAATACATCGGGTGGGTTACAAATTTGAATAACATCAAATCCCTGTTTAAAAAACACACTTAAAGAAAGAAAAAACATTTTAATTAGAGCCAGACTATATTCCCCCAAATACCCAAACATACCTGATTTTACTTCGAAGGTATTCTTGAATCTGTAAACATCAATATCATTAATTACTTCATAGGATGTATTGTCAATTACTTCCCCCATGGGAGATATAACAATTACTTTATATCCGGCCTTTTTCAAGGTGGTCGCTTCTCGCCATACTCGTTGGTCAAAAGGAAAAGATAGGTTTTCAACAAGAATTAAGATCTTACCTTTCTGATTAGTTGAAACGGAAGCTCTTGAAATTCTATTTTCAGTAACATTAGCATCTGTTATCCGAGGTGTTTTTTTTAGCACATTAGTATCATCCATGATCTATAGCATTGATTTTGGGTAAAAAGAAGATGAAAAATTAAGAAATGGTTTTTACGAAACTTTTAGAAGCTAATTTAATCCAATATAGTGTATTTTGGCGTTGAACATTTCTCAGATGATGGCGGAACCTTTCAGGCTCTCTGCCTAAGCCTTGCGATTTTGATCGAAAATATCCCTTTAACATGTAGAGGCCAATAAAGAGATTTTTTCTTTCCATTGATCTTCCCAGCACTCTTAATATAAAATACCAGAAATACCCGCCCATATAGTAGCTAACATCGCCATATTTTTCACAGGCTCTTTTTAATCCTTCTCCTTTTGATGTTCCGGTTGGCACAAGATGAAATATTTTTAAACTTTCAATTTCACCCGTTTTCCATCCGCGCGCTTGCGCTCTGATAATATCGACGCCATCCCAACCGGCTCTTTTAATTAATCCACCCATATCTTCAAAACATTTCTTTCGATAAAACTTATTTACTCCCCCCACATATCCTTTTGGCGTTCGAAGTTTTTTAAATTCTCCATTTGAGGTAATACGCTCATATCGAGTTCCACCAGTGATGCCAAGTTTAGGATCTTTTATAAAAGAATGGGTTATTTTTTCTAATGTTTCGGGCGGAAAATCTAAATCACCATCAAATTTAGCGACAATATCGAAGTCTAAGTACCTAATGGAGTTAAATCCTGCGTAAAATGCCTCGACTACACCTTGACCAGGTTTTCTATATCCTCTATCCTGAAGCCTTAAATAACTAATAAAATTGAATTTCTGCTGGTATTTTTTTATGATTTTTTCCGTATTATCTGTGCTACCATCATTTACAATGATCCACTTAATTGGTAAAATTGTCTGCTTAAGCATACATTTGATAGTGATCGGCAGAAATTCTTCTTCATTTCTTACAGGGGAAATAACAATAATTTTCATTTAAATTAAGGTAATTGATAAACAAGATTTAGAAATTAAGGGATATTCTCAGACTCTCAATAAATAAACTTAATGCAGGTGATTTAACGAGATACTTTTTCAATTATGAAAAATTCTCTGTAGTGTCCGCACCATAAAACTCTTTTAATGAGTGGGGCCAATAAATTGCTTAATATCAAACTTGAAATCCTCACAAATAGGTTCGAGTTTATTTTTGCTAAAGCCATAATATACCATATTAAGACACTATGCTTCCTTACAACCTTTGTTCTTATATTTGAACAACTTGTATTTTCAATTGATTTAAGAATTTCATCAGTTTGGGGTAAGCAATTAGTGCGATGTTCAAATAAGAAGTTTCCACGACGGAAAATATGTAACCATTCTTTTTTATTCTTAATTTTTTTCAACTTTTGTTCCCGATGTCTCCACGCTTTTTCTTCCCATGTCTTCGCGGTGGGACCGCATGGAAAAGTAACAATTACCCATTTTTTGCTAACTCTTAACATTTCGGCAATAACCGCAGTTCGCTCGTCTTTGTTTAAATGTTCAATCATATCGATAGATATAGCTAAATCAAATTCATTATTTTCAAACGGAAGTTCGGTTGCAGAACATTCGATAGGTTTAAGATATGGAAGTTTTGGGCCATCGAAATTTAAATCTGCACCTACAACTCTTTTCTTAAAATATCTTGTAATACCTATTGAACCGGATCCCACCTCTAATATATTGGAATTAGATAAATTGTTTTTTTTTATATGATTTAATATTGTTTCATACCTAATTCGATGGCTAAGATCCATTTTAACCATTAGGTCTTTAAGCATGAAACTAATACTCTTTTTAGAATGATTTTTATTCTCGCCCCAACTTAAGAATCGTTTTATTCTGAGTTCAACATCCATATATTTGTATGCCTTTTGATTCTTTAGTTATTGATTAGAGTAATTTTTAGAACAGCGCTGTATTTTTTAAAATTATGAATTGCTAATGTTCGTTTTGAAATAAGTAGAAAGCTAGCGATCAACCATATAAAACAATGAATACTTACTGTCTCTTATACACATCTGACGCTGCCGACGAGCTTCTTGGT
>CAXHHS010000289.1:0-7986 GCA_964015645.1 uncultured bacterium | reverse complement strand
CGGTTATGATTTTGTTCGATTCCAGCGCTTCGGAAATATTTGGCAGCCAGGGGCAGCTAAAGGGGCATATTGCAATCGAAATCTCCGCATTGCTTGCGTCTTCCGCCATCAAGAACAACGACAAAGTCGGCTTGATTATCTTTAGCGATAAAATTGAAAAATTTGTGCCGCCCCATAAAGGCCGCCAGCATGTTTTACGCGTTATCCGCGAACTACTGTATTACGAAGACCCAGAAAATATTCAGCATACCGCAGATACAAACATTGCTGTCGCCCTGGAATACTTAAACCAGATTGTAAAACGGCGTGCAACCGTATTTCTCATTAGCGATTTTATGGCGGAAGGATTCGAAAAAGATTTGCAGATTGCCAACAAACGGCACGACCTCGTTGCCATTCACGTTATCGATCCGTTGGAGGAACGGTTGCCATCCGTCGGGCTTTTGGAGTTAGAAGACTTGGAAACCGGTGAAGTCATCCTGGTCGATACTTCGGTTCGTAAAATCCGCGAGACTGTTTCTGAAAATGCCCTGGGCGAAAAAGCCCAATTGGAGCGTTTCTTCAAATCCATCGGCATGGATTATATCGACATTTATACCAATCGGTCATACGTACAGCCGTTGGCCAAATTTTTTAGAATGCGGGCAAAGCGTTTTCATTAACTACAGATCACGCAAATTATCGCGGATAAAGCTAATGTGTAAAATTCTGTGTAAATCTATGTAATTTGTGGTTGAAAAATTAATCCCAGTTTGAAGCGTATTAAAATAAATTATAGAGGATAAAATTGGAGCAGAAGAATTTTCAATCTCTAAAACTTTCCCCATTTAAAAAAGTCCTACTGGTGTTGATATTGGTTTTGACAGGATGCCAAAACAGTTCACAACCGTCAATTTCCGCGGAGAAGAAACGCGAATTGGCAAATGCGCTCTATAATCAGCAATTATTTGAGCAGGCGATTAGCGAATATGAAGATTACATAAAGTTTTACCCTTTGAAAGAAAAGGAGCAAGCGAATATTGCTTATCAAATCGCCAATATCTATTTTGAAAAAGTGCGAGACTACGAAAACGCCCTGGCGTATTACACACGAGCGAAACATCTTAACCCCAACGCAAATTTTCAAACACAGTTGGGCAAGCGGGTTGTGGAATGCCTTGAACGGCTGCAACGCTCTACCGATGCCCGGCAAGTAATTGCACAGAAATCCGCATTGGATGATTCTCAAAAGCCGAAATCCCGGCCCGGTGAAATATTAGCTAAAATTGGCGAGCGAGAAATCACCAGCGGCGATTTGACCTTTCAGATCAACCAATTGCCGGAATATTTGCGCGGGCAGGTTACCCAAAGCAGTGAATCTAAAAAAGAGTTTTTTAAACAATACATCGCCCAGGAACTGCTTTACGACTCGGCAAAGCGCATGGGGCTGGATAATGATAAAGAGGTGATCGAAGGCATTCATCAAGCCAAAAAAGCCTTGATGTCGGAGAAACTCCTGCGCGATCAAATTGAGAAAGAAACGAGTATCGATAAATACGAAAATTCCGATGTAGAAACCTATTACCAAGCGAATAAAGAACGGTATGCCGAAAAAGATGAAAAAGGGGATGTGAAACGCATCAAACCGTTTTCGGAAGCGGCGCAGCAAGTTGCCCAGGATTTTATTTCCGAGAAAAAACAACAGGCGTACCAGCGAATTATCGAACGGCTAATGAAAGCGGAACAAGTAGTTGTTTATGAAGATAAAATCAAATAACATATATCAAGTGGAGCGAAAGCCTCTAAAACGCTATTCGACTTTTTTATGTGGTATCGGAGTATTGGGGTATTGGAGCATTGGAGCATTGAAATCCCATCACTCCAACACTCCATTACTCCAACACTCCATTATTCTAACGAGATCGATTCGCTATTCTTTCGTAGCCGTTGTCTTGCTTCTTTCCTCTTTCAACGGATTATTCGCCCAGGCTTCCCTCATCGAAGTCGATGCTTCCGTCGATAAATCAACAATCACCATCGGCGACCGTATTAATTACACGCTTAAGATTAATCGCGACCAAGCTCTCCAGGTGCACGACCCCGGCAAAGGAACGAATCTCGGTATGTTCGAAATTAAGGATTACCGTGTTTTCGATCCGGTGGTAGACGGCAATCGCGTTATCGAGAAATTTGAATACACCATCGCCGTTTACGATACCGGGCGATTTGTGATTCCGCCGTTTCCGGTTGCCTTTAAAACCGCAGATTCTACCGCACAGCATCAACTCATCATGTCCGATCCCCTGGAAATTTTCGTGGAAAGTATTGTAAATGATGAAAATGCCGAAATAAAAGACATTCGCCCGCCGCTGGAAATTCCTGCGGATTATGTTCGCCTGGCGTTAATCATCGGCGGTATTGTTTTGGTTCTGGTAATCATTGGCGTTATTTATTGGTGGAATAAAAAACGTAAAGAAGGCAAACCGATTTTCCGCAAAGAAGTGATTCGACCCGCCCACGAAATTGCCCTGGAGGAATTACAGCAACTTCTGGAAAGCGATTTGCTGCAAGCCGGAAAATTGAAAGCGTTTTATTCCATTTTATCGGAAATTCTACGCCGCTACATCGAAGGGCGTTTTTACATTAAAGCGTTGGAGGAAACCACCACAGAATTGGTGAGTTCGCTACAGAACACCGAGATTTCTCCGGAAAACATCACAGCTGCAAAAAAAGTTCTGGATGCCTGTGACCTGGTAAAATTTGCAAAATATTTTCCCCAACAACCGGAAATCGAAGAAGCAATTCAACACGTTCGCGGTTTTATCGACCGAACTCGCCTGGAATTTGCAGCGGTGGAAAATTTGCAAGAAGTGACTGAAACGGCTGAAGCCGTAGGCTCTAAACCTGAAACTCCCTCGAAAATTCAAAGCCAAACTCAATCAACCAATAACAATCAACAATCAACAAATACCTAAATGTACCGTTTCGCGAATCCTGAATATTTAGCGCTATTAATTCTGCTGCCACTTGTTGCGGTGTATTATTTGAGACGCCGGGGAAAAATTTCCGGGCAAATGAAATTTTCCACACTGCGGCATATTAAAAAAGTGCCGGTATCTTTTCGCCAGGTGATGCGGCGGCAGCTTTACCTGGTTCGATTAATCATTTTGGCATTAATTATATTGGGGCTAGCCCGTCCCCAATCCGGCAGTCAGCAAGAAGAAATTATTACTGAAGGCATTGATATTATGTTAGTGGTGGATGTTAGCACCTCGATGTTAGCGGAAGATTTTAAACCGAAGAACCGTCTCGGCGCAGCCAAATCCGTTGCCAAAGAATTTGTTGAAGGGCGGCGAAATGACCCCATTGGCATGGTGATTTTCGGGCGCGAAGCCTTCAGCCAATGCCCGCTCACACTCGATTATGGCGTGTTAATGGAAATCCTCGATAAAACCGATGTCGCTCCGGAAGAATGGGATGGAACCGCCATCGGTAACGGCCTGGCAACAGCCGTTGCTCGTTTAAAAGATAGTAAAGCGAAGAGTAAAGTCATTATTCTGCTAACGGATGGTGAGAATAATGCCGGGGAAGTAGATCCCATCACCGCGGCACAGGTAGCGCATACATTCGACATCCGGCTTTACACAATTGGCGCGGGAACACGCGGCACGGCTATGTATCCCTTCGAACACCCGATTTTCGGAAAACAGTACAAGCCGATCCCGGTAGAAATCGACGAAGAGCTTTTAACGCGTATGGCCGATATTACCGGTGGAAAATACTACCGCGCAACAAATACGGACAAACTCCGCGAAATTTACCTGGAAATCGGCGAGCTGGAAAAAACCAAAATCGAAGTAAAAGAATTTACAAAATATGCCGAACTTTATGTTTATTTTGCCGGCGCGGGATTGTTGCTATTACTTTTGGAAATCATTTTTGCAAATACATATTTGCGTAAGTTGCCATAGTGTAACATGGCATTTTTTGTGGGTTCAAGAACGCCCGTTCGCCTTCGACTCCGCTCAGGCTGACAGGTCATGCTGAGCGGAGTCGAAGCATCATCAATTATCAAATTCGACTGTCATAAAACACTGGTCATTTGTTACAAATATTTGGAGAACAATGCTACGATTTGCAAACCCGGAATACTTCCACCTTTACTGGCTGTTGCCGGTGTTGATTACGTTTTTTGTGTGGATGTTCCAATATAAAAAACGCTTACTGAAACGTTTGGGCGATCAGGAGTTGATCGAGCGATTAACCGCCAGCGTCAGCCGCTCGAAGCAGGTTTGGAAGACAGTGCTGCTGGTCATTGTCTTCAGCGTGCTGGTGTTTGCCCTCGCCGATCCCCAAATCGGGACAAAATTGGAAGAAGTAAAACGCGAAGGAATTGACATTTTTATCGCGCTGGATGTTTCCAAAAGCATGCTGGCTGAAGATGTTGCGCCCAATCGCTTCGAAAAGGCCAAACATGAGATTTCCGAGTTTATCGAAAGATTACAAGGCGACCGGGTTGGACTGATCGTATTTTCCGGCTTGGCATTTGTGCAATGCCCGCTAACGCTGGACTATGGTGCAGCAAATTTATTTCTAGACGATGTTTACATTGGCGTTGTGCCGCAGCCGGGAACAGCGATTTCGGAAGCAATCAAAACAGCGCAACGATCCTTTGTTTCCAAAGAGTTGAAGCACAAAGCGCTCATTATAATCACCGATGGCGAAGATCATGAAGGCGCGGCGTTGGAAGTAGCCCAGGAAGCAGCGAAAGAAGGCATTAAAAT
The DNA here is from genome assembly GCA_964015645.1 of uncultured bacterium. Classification (GTDB taxonomy): domain Bacteria; phylum Calditrichota; class Calditrichia; order RBG-13-44-9; family J075; genus CAXHHS01. Next base: position 3,223 of record CAXHHS010000289.1, on the reverse strand, counting down.
TTATACGATTGGCATTGGCTCCCCGCAAGGTGCGCCGATCCCGGAATTTGATCGCCATGGAAACCGCGTCGGATATAAAAAAGATCGCGAAGGTAGGGTGGTAACAACGAAATTGGATATTCCGTCTTTGGAAAAGATCGCTTTCGAAACCGGCGGCAAGTTTTACATTTCCGCCACCGGCGATGCCGAGCTTGATAAAATCTACAACGAAATTTACTCGATGGATAAAAAAGAACTCTCCTCTCGCGAGTTCACCCAATTCGAAGATCGCTTTCAAATATTTTTAATGATTGTATTTGTTTTATTGCTGATAGAAACTTTATTAAGCGAGCGTCGAAAAATAAAACGGATTCAGATGACATAAAAAGGGTGAAGGTTTAAGGATAAAGGATAAATTAAAAAGAACGATGAATCAAAAATTTGTATTTTTTTTAATCATAAATTTGCTTGCAGTTTTTTATCCATTCAAAAAACTGCAAGCAAATTTAGATCAGGAGAAATTGAAGAAGGGAAATGAAGCCTATCAAAACGAGCAGTGGGATGAGGCGTTGAACTATTTTCAAGATGCCCTGATCGATGATCCGGAAAACCCCCGGCTTCATTTTAATATTGCTGCAACTCAATATAAAAAGCAGCGTTACGAAGAAGCCCTGGAGTCTCTGGAAAAATCACTAATCACGGATGAAGCATCGCTTCAGCAAGGGACTTATTATAACCAGGGCAATGTATATTATCAGCTTGAAAAATACCAGGAAGCGATCGACGCCTATAAAAAAGCGCTGGACTTACAACCGGAAGATCAGGATGCGAAATATAACCTGGAATTAGTTCGCGCAAAAATAAAAGAGATGGCGGATAAACAACAGCAGGATCAACAGCAACAGCAAGATAAGGTTGAACCGTCGGAATTCGCCAAACAACTAAAGGCACAAGCGGAAATTTTAATTGCCCAGCGTTTGTATAAAGAAGCTCATAATTTGATGATGGATGGATTGAAATCCGATTCGACAGTGCAAGCTTTTCAGGATTTTATTAACCGAATTAAAAATGTTGTCGAAATAGAGGATGCGGCATGAAACTTAGTTGGTGTTTTATTATACCGTTTTTGTTTTTGGCAGCACCGCTTTCGGCGCAAACTGCCGAAGATTATTATCACGATGCGGCACAGTTATACATCGATGCCAAAGCTCGCGATGCCTTAACAGCTATCGATAAGGGCTTATGGCTGGAACCGGATCACCCGAAATTAAACGAATTGCAGAAAAAAATCAAAGAAGAGCAAGAACAGCAACAGCAAAACCAGCAACAACAGCAAAATCAGCAGGGTGAGGAACAGCAGCAAGAGCAGCAAAATCAACAGAATGAAGAAAACGAGCAAAAGGAAGAAGAACAACAAGAACAACAGCAGCAGGAGCAAGAACAAAACCAGGAACCGAATCAGGATCAACAGCAGGAAATGAACCAGGCGCAACCGGATGAAAAAAAAGAACTTTCGAAAGAGGATGCTGAGCGAATTTTACAAGCCTTGCGTGCAAAAGAAAAAGAAAATCAAAAGCTGAAACAGCCGCGAAAAGCCGGCAAAGTTCGGGTGGAAAAAGATTGGTAAGTTTTATTGAAAATTGAATATTGAAAAATGAAAAATAAACTGCAACTAAAATGCACTCGTTACAAAGCTCTGTTTTGTAATGTATCAGATGAGATTTCGTTTCCGGTTAAAAGTTGGGCAAATAATTTGATATTGATTTGTTCATTTTTACTGAGCATAATCTCAATCTTAGCCCAGGATATCCAACTAAAATCCAGTGTAGACCGAAACCCCGTTGGCTTGAACGAAGTCTTTACATTTCAAGTAGAGTTAAGCGGTACAACAACCAGCCTGCCGGATTTAAAACTCCCGCAATTAGCTGATTTCAAGCTTCTCGGAGGACCAAACCAATCAACCAGTTTTTCGATGGTGAATGGCTCCGTCAGCAGCAGCAAAACCTATACAATGCAGCTAATGCCCCGCAAGGTTGGTACATATACAATTCCTTCATTTTCAATGAATTATAAAGGAAAAAACTATCGTTCCAACCCGGTACGGATTGTTGTAACGAAAGATAACCAGCCGCAGCAGAACCAGGGTCGATCCAGAAATCAATCCGGGAGAAGATCAGGCAGTTCTACCTCGAAGAATGATCTTTTTATTCGAGCTGTTCCCAGCAAACGCTCTGTTTATATCAATGAACATTTTAACGTCAGTTACAAAGTTTATTTTCGGCTGACGATTCGCAACCCAGATTTTGTAAAACTACCGGAAACCGTCGGATTTTGGGTAGAAGAGTATGAGATTCCCCAAAATATTCCTGTATCGCAGGAAACGATAAACGGCGTTCAATACAGTGTAGCGGAAGTCAAAAAATACGCTCTCTTTCCCACAAAATCCGGTGAACTCACGCTGACGCCGATGCAATTGGCTGTAAATGTGGTTCAACGTCGCCGGCGCAGCGACCCCTTTAATATGTTCGATAGCTTTTTTGAAGATCCCTTTGGCAAAACCGTTCGCAAAGTGCTAACAACCCGGCCGCTTAAAATCGATGTGAAACCCTTACCTTCGGAAGGAAAACCAGCCAGTTTTTCCGGGTTGGTTGGCAACTTTTCTTTACAAGATGAAATTGATAAAACCAGTGTTAATGCCAACGAAGCCATCTCATGCAAACTTCGCCTCAGCGGAACCGGTAATTTAAAATCGCTAAAAGATATCCCGGTTAATTTCCCCGCCACCTTTGAAGTTTACGATCCGAAAATCAAAGATACCTCCAATCGTTCCGGGAGTATTTTTTCCGCCTCTCGCGAATTGGAATATGTGCTGATTCCGCGAACGTCCGGCCAATATCGCATTAAACCAATCGAAATCGCTTATTTTGATCCGGTAGCGGAACGGTATAAAATTTTGCGAACAAAAGAGTATTTGATCGATGTCGGCGAAGGCGAAGCGATTGCCGGGTTGGGAAACAGCAGTTACATTCCCAAATCCGATGTCACGTTGCTTGGAAAAGACATCCACTTTATCAAAGAAGATCGATTAGACCTGGTGCCACGCGGTTATAAACCCTATTTTGCCGGCTGGTTTTGGGCATCTATCATATTGCCAATGGTCTTTTTAACATTTGCTTATGGCTATCGGAATCACATCGAAAAAATGTCTACCCATGTGGAATATGCCCGCAAACGCCGTGCGTTT
>CAXHHS010000288.1:0-7992 GCA_964015645.1 uncultured bacterium | reverse complement strand
TCGTGGGCTCGGAGATGTGTATAAGAGACAGGCCCCTGGCTGCCAAATATTTCCGAAGCGCTGGAATCGAACAAAATCATAACCGTCAATTCCCGTTCTTCATCAAATACCTTTACAAAAGGATGATTCATCCGGGCAGAAACATTCCAATCGATATTGCGGACATCATCGCCGTGCTGGTATTCGCGTACTTCTGCGAATTCCATGCCGCGGCCTTTAAACACGGAGTGGTATTCTCCGGCAAAAATCTCGTTTACCACCCCGCGGATGTTGATTTCGATTTGCCGTACTTTTTTTAAGAGTTCTTTGGTATCCATATCTTTTGGGTTGCAAGTTGGAAACTTGCACTACGAACCTTTTTAGGGGACTTCGACTTGATTGAGCACCTGGCGCACAACGTCTTCTGCTGCTACTTCTTCCGCTTCCGCTTCGTAGGTGACGATGACGCGGTGGCGTAATACATCGAGGCCAATTGCCTTAATATCTTCCGGGGTAACGTAACCGCGGCGGCGTAAAAAGGCGTGTGCTTTGGCAGCAACCTTCAAGCTGATAGAAGCACGCGGGGAGGCGCCAAATGCAATTAACGGTTTTAAATCGTTTAAACCGTATTCCTCCGGCTGGCGGGTGGCGAATACAATATCAACAATATACCGTTCGATTTTTTCATCCATGTACACTTCGTTTACCACTTTGCGAGCAGAAATAATATCCTGCGGCGCAACAACAGTTTTGGCTGCCGGTGGTTTGCCATCGGCCATGCGGCGGATAATTTCCAATTCATCTGCTTTTGTGGGGTAAGAAACTTTTAGCTTCAGCATAAAACGGTCAACCTGGGCTTCCGGGAGCGGATAGGTACCTTCTTGCTCTATCGGGTTTTGAGTCGCCAGTACCAGAAAGGGATCTTCCAATGGGTACGTTTCATCTCCAATCGTTATTTGCCGTTCCTGCATTGCTTCCAGAAGAGCGCTTTGCACTTTGGCCGGGGAGCGGTTAATTTCATCCGCCAAAATCAGGTTAGCGAAAATGGGGCCTTTATGGGTTGCAAATTCGCCGGTTCGTTGATTGTAAATTAACGTACCCAAAAGGTCAGCCGGCAGCAAATCCGGGGTAAATTGAATTCGCTGAAATTTACAGCGAATAATCTGCGCCAGGGTATTAACGGTCATTGTTTTTGCCAAACCGGGAACGCCTTCTAACAACACGTGGCCGTTTGCCAACAGGCCGATTAACAACCGTTCTATCATATAAGTTTGGCCAACAATCACTTTTCCCACTTCGCCTAAAATTTTTTCTACAAATGCGCTTTCTTTCTGGATTTTTTCATTAATCGCTTGAATGTCAACTTGCATTATGCCTCCTTCATCTGCGCGTTTTCAGTTTCAGAAAGCTTCTTTTGTTCGATTAGAAAACTTTCGATAATACCGTACATGTTTGAGAATTCCGGCGGATCTACTGCCCCACCAGCAAACTTTACCATATCCAATTTCGAGAACAGCTCCTCAAGTTTATTTAACTGCATTTCTTCTACACTTGACTCTCTTAACCGTTCAATAGTTTTAGCGTGATTGGATTCTGTTGCCGGAATATCAAATTCTTTGGAGAGATATTCCCGAAAAATCTTTGACATCCGAACGGTCATTTCCGGTAAGTTAGTGCCTTTGGGGTCAACATCGCTCGTAAGTTGATTGAGATATTGTTCTGCCAGCGAGGCAACCGGTTCTTCCGGTATTTTCATCGCCTGTCTTTTTTTCAAAAACTTGATTAAGAAGAAGAAAACCGCTCCAAAAAAAATCACTAATAAGACAATGTAAATCATAGATTTAAAGCCGCCGGTATCTTCAGGCAAAGGATCGAGCACTTTCACTTCCAACCGCTGCGAGAAAAGCACATCCATTTCGTTGGATTTGGTATCGCGGTAATTGATTTCCAGGCCATCGATGTAGGCCATGCCGATCTCTAATGGTTTTAGCTGATAAGTGATTATTTTGCTAGAGCGAAATTGTCCGTTACCCAAGTCTTCCAGGCGATTGGAGGAGCCGCTGCCTTCCAGGAGTAAATTGGTTAGCGTTGGTTGAGGAATTTGCACAATTTGGTACCGGCTCATATCCCCAATCCAGGTAAGTGCGACTTCAAATTCGATGCTTCTATTTAACGGCGTTTGTTGTTGCAGAAGATGTGTCTTCAACGCTATTGCACTCGACTCGTTAACGGGAGAATTTGAGCTATTCGAAGTGCTATCTTCCTGGCCGAACATTAAATTCATCAAAAACAATAAAACCGGGATTATTCTCAAAACCAAATTCATTCGTCTATGCATTTTCAAACTCTGTCAATATTAAGTACAAAAAACAGGGGTGAAAACGTTGCGCCTGCACCCCTTAAAAGAACTAAAAAATATTGTTTAATTCGGCGTTGAAGATGTTTGTTGCGTTTCGCCATTATTATCGCCAGCAGTGTCAACGGTTTCGGTATCCTGCAAAAATGGAAGTTCGTCCGGGGTTTTACCCATATTTTCAATTTCGTATTTTGCAGCCATCGCCAATTCGTGATCGGGATATTTTTCCAAAAACTTCTGGTAGTATGTTGTTGCCTGGTCAAAATCATTTAAATGGTTGGCATTCAGAAACCCCAACATAAACAATGCTTTGGAGGCATTAGAACCATCCGGATATTGGGTATATAATTTCTCATAAAATTCTTCTGCTTGTTCAAAATTTTCCTGCTCCATGTATTGAGTCGCTAACTCAAATAATTCTTTTTCGCTCATCTTTTTAGAGCAAGAAACACCAACAAAAATTAATATAACAAGCGATAAAAACATCACTTTTTTCATACCAGACTCCATATAATTATTAAACTCTTCTATAGCCTTTTAATATATTTTGTGACATTTGAAAATGCAAGTTTAAATTTTGAGGTAAATTCAACGTCGCATAACCGACTTCACTAAAATTTCAACATCCAGCAAAAGCGATTGGTTTTTCAGGTAATACAAATGATATTTTTCCGCATCATCTGGAGAAAGAATTTTCCGGCGATTAATTTGTACCAAACCGGTGATGCCCGGCTTATACCGGTATCTCGCAGTTGAGTTCCGGGAATCAGGAAGATTATCCAAAGCTAAAGGAGCGCCAACAAAAGAAATTTTGTTTTGCAGCACTCCCCAAAGCTTTAGCCAGAGGTTGACTGCTTTATTTCGCTCGAACGGTTGAATTTGCATTAGCGAATTTGTCTTGGTAGACGTTGCGGGAATTTCAATATAACAGATATGTTTTAACTTGATCAAAAAAAGCGGCAGGAAAACCAAAGATGCTGGAAACAAAAAAATGATGGAGAGTAGAACGTCAAACAGCCGCTTGATAAAACGATTAAATGGTTTTCCAATAGCATAATCGATATCTACCAGCGGGTAATCATCCAATCTTTCGATGGTGGATTTACCAATCACAACTTCCAGGTTGGATGGTGCGATTTTGTATTCGATATTCGGCACAGACATCTCACTCATGGTCTTCAAAATTTTTTCGTAGCTCAACATTTCCGATGAAAAAATAATTTGCCGCACATGATAAATTGCCACCAATTCCTTTAGATGCTCCATTCGCCCTAATACCGGGATTTGGTGGGTTTTAAATTCCGCCTCATCAGCACCGATAGTTACGACGCCTAGCAGATCGTAGCTAATATCTTTCATTTCGCGAATTTTACGGAATAAAACTGCCGCACCGTTTCCATTTCCAACGATAATGGTCGGTTTACTGAAAATATCTTTTCCCCAGGCAGATCGATCGCCGCGATAATAGCGCTTTAGAACCCAGCGCCAAAAAATCATAAATAGCGGTGAGCCAAACGAGGCGAACAAAACCACCACACGAGAAAACGCAAACTGCTTGAGGAAAAACGTTAACGAAGCCAGCAATGTAAATGTGAGAAGGTTAGCTTTAATAATTCCCTGTATGGAGAACCGGTGATTGGGATGGATTTCCAGGTAATAAACGCTTCCGAAAAAAATAATTGTGGAAATCAAGTTGATAATCCAATATTGGTCAAAGAAATTTTGCCAATAGAAACCGCTTTTCAACTCCAACCGCACGACAAATGACATCAAAACAACCATATTCAGAATCACTGAATCTAATAACAGGGGAAAATGCTCCTGCAAAAAATTCCGCAAGTAGATAAAGATACCTCGTGCCACAATTCCCAATACAATGATCCAGCGAAAGAAAAACAAGGTTTTTTGGGCATAATATTTTTCGAAAAATTGATAGAGCGCTTTGTTAAATCCAATCACATAATCGATATTATTTTTTTTGGTGCTCTCGCCTTTGTAGTGAATTATTTGCGAGGTCGGCACATAATAGATTTTATAACCGGCGTGATTAATTCGATGGCATAAATCGATGTCTTCGCAATACATAAAAAAGCGTTCATCGAATACACCTGCTTCATCAAGCACTTTTCTTTTAATCATCATAAATGATCCGGAGATGGCCGGCACCGGGTAAGTCTCATTGGGATTCAAATATGTTAAGTTATATTTTGCAAATAATTTACTTTGCGGGAACAACTTGCTCAAACCGACGACTTTCCAAAAAGCGATCATTGGTGTTGGGATGCTGTGGCGGCAATCTATCGAAAATGAACCATCCGGGTTAATAATTTTACAAGTTGCTGCCCCGGCATCCGGGGTTGATTCAAAAAAAGCCAATAGTTTTGTAAAAGTGTCTTCCTGAACCACTGTATCGGGATTGATTAGAACGACAAATTCACCTTTCACTTTTTTCAGGGCAATGTTGTTAGCGCGACCAAAACCGAGGTTTTCTTTGCATTCGATTAAATTCACATTCGGAAATCGCTGGCGGATATGGGCAACGCTGTCATCCACAGAGGCATTATCAACAACGTAAATTTCATGTGCGATTTTATGGAGTGCCCGTTGCAGCGATAGCAAGGCTTGTTCCAGGTATTCTTTCACATTATAATTTACGATTACAACAGAAATGAGCGGGTGGTTATCCATTAGTGTGAGTTAAAATTTGAAGCGAACGTTTTTTCAAGCTACACTATTCGTTTTTGTGTTTGGCGAACATTAAGGGCAAACTTCGCAAGATGATTCTTAAATCGAAATTCAGGGTCGTATTTTCACTGTAGAAAATATCATATTTCAACCTTTCGCGATCCTGTTTACCGGATTTATCGAAACGATATTTTATTTGAGAAATCCCTGTCAATCCCGGTCGAATAGTTAAACGGCGATGTAAAAGTCGCAACCGTTGCTGATTATTGCGGTACCAATCCGGTGTTTCCGGCCGCGGTCCAACCAGGCTCATATCTCCCTTCAAAATATTAAAAAGCTGCGGAAATTTATAAAGCCGCGTTCGATACAGGAACGCTCCGAGTGGCTCCAGACCCAAATCGCCTTTGGCTCCCAAGTACACCGAATTGGAAATTTCCTGGTCGCCGGAATTGGACATTCGAAACAGGTACATATTAAAAACACGACCGTTTTTTCCTAATATCGGGAGTTTTATAAAGGGATTTTCTTTGAGTTTTATCCTTAGAGTGATCGCAAGTGCCAACCATGCCGGTAAAGTAAATAGTAAAACCAATGCCGAGAGACTTATATCGAACAGGCGTTTTACAACCCATTGCCAAAGCACCATATTTTCAGGAAAAACACGAATTAACGCATGCCCGGCCAAATCGCTATTTCGCCCGGAAACAATTGTTTGTAAAGAAGGTAACGTTTTCATTACCACTTGCAGGCGGTCGCAAGTAGCGATAATATTTAGGAGGTCTTCTTTGGAATTCTCACTGATGGTGATAATAATTTCTGCGATTTTATGTTGTTGAATTAAATTCGGCAGATCATTATAGTCCCCTAAAACCGGGTACCCTTCGAATATATTTTGTTGTGGTTTACTTTCTACAATACCAACAATTTTATTTACAAAATGAGGATTGTTATCGATATCGTTGATGATGTTTCGTGCTTTACGAGTCGCCCCTATTACAAGTGTATTTTTATAATCGTATTCGAAGATGTGCAGCCTTTTTTCAACATTAATAATCATAATTCTAATCCCGCTCACGAACACAATCATTGCAACCCAATAAAAAGCTAATGTAGAAAGTTGATCCTGGTTAAACGGGCTTTTGGGATTCGTATTCATCAGAATGTCAAGATTTAACAACAGCAATAAGAGCAAAATTCCAAAGGAGATAATTTTCGTCATTCTCATAATTTTGTTAAACCTGGAGACATCCCAGGACATTCGGTATAATCCGTTTAACCAAAATAGCAATAGCCAAATTCCGGTTATTACCAGCCAAACCGGCCCGGCAAAATAGTCCTGCAAGGTTTTAAAGTGGAGTGGATTAACCATTCCCGATTGAAAGCGGAACCAGTATGTCAAATACATCGCAAGGTTGATGGAAAGAATGTCGCCGAACAAAAGTGCGATTTGGTGCCAAATTCGATCCACATGAATCAGCGGGCGAATATAAGCCTGCGATGTTCTTTCGATAGTATTGAAACTGATAAACTTTTTGGTTTCCACATAACCCAATCGCCAGGCCAAAAAAATCGAAAATACGAAAGCAAGGCCAAACAATAGCAACCCGGCTAACTCACGATATAGTACCATTAAAACTCCCAACCCGGTATAAAGCAGGGCAAAGTAATACATTAACCAAACAGAATCCAGGTGAGATAAGCCCAGGTTAAGTAACCGATGGTGAATGTGTTCTCGATCCGCTTTAAACGGGTGATCGCCCTGCCCCATTCGCCGGAAGAAAGAAATAAGAGTATCGGTTAACGGCAAGCCTAACAACACCAACGAGGCTAAAAAATAAACCTGGCTGCTATTCGCAATTTTAAGTGATTCTACAGAGTAGTATGCCAAAATATATCCCAGCATCAAGCTGCCGACATCTCCCATAAAAATAGATGCGGGGTGATAATTAAATTTTAGAAACCCTAATAAAGCACCGATAAAAACGATAGAGAGAACAATTAAAAATAGATTTCCAATAATTATGGAAAGAACCAAAAAACCGGTCATCATAATTAAACTGATGCCGGCGCAAAGCCCATCCAGCCCATCTAATAAATTGATGGCGTTCATAATAAGCATAATCCACAAAACGGAAAAAGGGAAACTACTCCAACCTAACATCAGTTTTCCCCCACCCGGGCTGTAAAAGGCTTCGATGTTGCATCCGCCGTAAACCATTAGCCCGGCAGCAATAAATTGCCCGCCAAACTTTTGCCATGCGTTTACGCCGCGAACGTCGTCTACAATACCGGTGAACAAGATGACAACAAGCCCCAACCAAAAATATTTTTTTGCGATCCAAATTTCAACTGGAAGGATACCTAAAAGGATGGCGAGTAAAATGCCAAACACTAAACCTGCAAAAATTCCAATACCGCCTAATACCGGCGTAAAAGATTTATGAATTTTTCGTGCATTGGGAAGCGCGCCAATTTTTAGACGGATAGCAGCTTTTTGAGTTCCCCCAACAGCAAAAACAGAGATGATAAATGATGAGAAGAACAACGCGACCGTAGCCATACGAGCTTTTAATTTTTAAATTGATGATAATAAAATCAATCGAACGATAAATCTAAATCATAGAATTTAACCAGACAAATTATTAAAATTTAATAATCGGAAATAGGCGACATTATTTCAGGAATTGGAGTTACTTAAAACAAAAGATTCGGTTAATTCAATAAAAAATAACTTGATTCATTCGGCAATCGATTTTATCTTTGCCCTGCGATTTGAGTATTAGAGCAACGCTTCAAAAGATTTTGGAGAGATGGCCGAGCTGGCTGAAGGCGCTCGCCTGCTAAGCGAGTATAGTGGTGATCCCGCTATCGAGGGTTCGAATCCCTCTCTCTCCGCCACTGTAAAAGGATTAAGGGTAAAGGATAACCAGCCCCTTAATCCTTTTTTATATTTTTTGCAAAAAGACGGTAAA
>CAXHHS010000287.1:0-7995 GCA_964015645.1 uncultured bacterium | reverse complement strand
AAAAGATAGTACATTTAGCTATAGTTTACAAATACCTTTTTGCAGGGGACTCTTCTATTTTTAGCACAATTGTAGATTTGCGCACCAAACCAACGATATGATCAACAATCTCACCATCCTCAAAAAAGAGCAGCGTGGGAATTCTTAGAATGCCATACTTTTGAGTTGTGAATTTGTTTTTGTCAATGTCAAGCAAACCGATTTTAACTTTCCGGTGATATTCAATTGACAACTGCTCTAATATAGGAGTCAGTATATGGAATGCTCCGTGTCTTCCTGTTCCAAAAACAACAAGTACTGTTTGCACACTATTCAGCACTTCCTCTTGAAAGTTAGCATCACTAAGAATAAGGAGATAGTGCCTTTGCGATTCAATTTCTTTCGTGCATTTTCTTTTAGGAATTTTATTCACAGTTGATCAATGGTTTTGTGTTTTAGATGATCTCTTTTCCTGTTGAAATAAGATTTTAATTTATTATTAATTCCCTTTGTAAACGTCAGGATACCGGAATTATTTCATAAATTCCCAGTATCCTGATTTCAGCTAAATAAGTGATCTGAAAATTTACCCAAGTATTCTTCAGGTTATTTTAATAGTACCATCCTTTTAATTTCTTTATACTTACCGGCAGCAGTCACACTATAAAAATATAGGCCGCTTGGCACCCTTTGGCCGAAATCCGAGGTTGCATCCCAAACAACAGAATGAAGACCTGCTTCCTGGGTTTGCGAGATCAGGGTTCTAACTTTCTGTCCCAAAGCATTAAATATGGCGACATCAACTTTGCCAGCGCTGGGAATATTATAGCGAATTTCAGTAGTAGGATTAAATGGATTGGGGTAATTTTGTTCAACCGTAAACTCGTTCGGTATTCCATTGAGTTTATTAAGCGGCAATTGGGTATTGGCTAAAAGATCGACCGAATTTGAGTTGCTACCCAGGGAGAGTTCTTTCTCGTTTTTTAATGCCTTCGGCAAATATATAATTCTTAATTCGCCCTGGAAGCGATAGTCGGTATAACTCTTTTGCATTCTCATATCAATTACTTCCGAATTTTCACCATTGCTTAACAACCATTTACCTGTTGTTGGTAAATCTTCACTTTGCCAGCTAAAGGTGATGGGGTTTTTTCCCTTACTTTTAGCAGCTTGAAATCGCACTTTCCAGGTTATCGTACTCTCTTTCCCGGTGAGTGCCCGAAAATCTTTAATAAAAGAAAGCAATTGAGCCGGATTATCATCCATTTGGAATCGCGCGTCAAAATTACCAGGTTCCGGCATGCGTGGTGCCAATTGATCATATTTCGGATCAAAGCCGGAGGTCGCATCCGGGGCAGTGCCGAAAACAAGATCGAGCCAATTTCCGGCTTTATCTGCTACTCGTATTGCCGTGCCCAAATTGACACTCCCGCTTGCACTTTTCAAAATCTCAACCACCTCATTAGCCGTTTTCTGCGCATCGGATATATAGAGAATAGTAGCCTGACCACTCGAATTTTTGTCGATGAAATTGCTTTGTGTTCTCATATTGATATATGAAGCAGCGCCACTACCCACCACTAAAATGAAATGTCCTTTTGCAGGTAAATCATTACGATTCCAACTAAATCCTACCGAGCTTTCACTGCCTCTGCTCCTGGCAGCTTGATACGCAACATTCCAATTGGCTCGCTCTCCTTTACCCATAGACGCTCGAAAATCGCGAACCAGGGAAAGCGGCAGCCCCGGGCTGTCATTGGCTTGAAAACGGGCATCAAATCGATCCGGTCCCGGGAAGGGAGAAGCGACTTCATCATACTGGCTATCAAAGCCGGAAGTGGCGTCAATTGCAGTTCCAAACACCAGGTTTTGCTGATTTCCACTTTTATCCTCAACCGCTAATGTTATCGCAAAGTCCATATTATTTTCTTCATTCTTCAACGCTGCAACCACCTCATTAGCCGTTTTCTGCATGTCGGAGATATAAAGAATGGTAGCCTGACCGCTCGATTTTTCATCAAAAAAATCGGCCTGTGTTCTCATATTGATATATGACGTAGTGCTATTACCGGTAACCAGGAAAAAATGACCTCTTTCCGGCAAACTATTACGATTCCAGCTAATGATGATCGAGTTTCCGAATTTGCTTTCTTCAGGCTGGTAAGTAACGTTCCAACGAATCTGCTCTCCTTTACCCATAGACGCTCGAAAATCGCTAATCAAAGAGAGTGGCAGGCCCGGGTTATCATTCACCCGAAAGCGCGCATCAAATCGACCGGATCCCGGGAAGGGGGGAGCGACTTCATCATACTGGCTATCAAAGCCGGAAGTGGCGTCCGGGGCAGTACCAAATACTAAATCTTGCTGATTATTGTTTTTATCGGCTACATTTAATGTCACACCAAAATCAGCGCTTCTCTTGAGATCACTTTTGCCAGCATATAATCCGCTCACAAAAAACAATACCAAAACCAATATTAATGATGCCTTATACATGATAAATCTCCTTTTTCTATCGTTTTTGAATTACGACTCAACCGAATCTATTTTAATTGAAGATTGCCAGGGGCAATTCTTCAGCAGTGAATTGATAGAGAAGACTGAAGATGAAGCGGCCGCTTTTTCAATAATCCCTAAAACAATATCGATTCCGGTTATTGCTTTAGACAATCCCTGTGCCAATATTTTTTTTGAGAAGAAATACTGAGGTAGGTTACTATAAAACAGTTACTTAAGAGGAAATTTGGTTTTAACTCAAAGGTCACGGATTCCGGCAAAAGTCGCGGATTCCGCAAAATACTCACGGATACCGTGGCTTTTTATACTTTCTTTTTTGATTCCCTTATTATTAACGCCAAGTATAAGGCGGCCCAACCAACACTTACTCGAAAACGAGTATAATCACAAAACTGGCTTGCGCAAGTAATGATATCCAAACGCCAATTCTGGTTGGGGCGCCTTGATACGCATGTTATGCCTAAACTTGATTTCTCATTAAGCATTAACTGACTTCCAACAAATTTAGTCATTCAGATACAAATTTTTTATTAGTGAACTGTCAAAATTTTCTTTTATTAAACTGTATGTTGTCGTTGATTCAACTGGGAGGGCTTGGCAAGTATACTTTGCAATGCAGATATCTTTGAGCTTAATCTCAACATCAAAGGAATTATTAGAAAAATATTGCCGAACAACCTCTTCCAAATCTGCTGATTCCTTCTTTAATTTTTTAAGCTCTTTACTCGAAAACGTTTCTAAATCAGTGAGATCGCCAAGGACAATAAACAAATCATTATCATTATACTTGGCGTATTTATGCCGAATTTTACATTTATCTTCGATTTCTTTACGTAATTCATATAGAGCTTTGTTTGAAAAATCATTATTATCATGTGGCCAGCCAACTAAAATTATTTTACCCGTTTCCCACTGAATTTGGAAGGTACGTTGATAAGGTATTTTTCCAAAGCTTTTGAAGCTCCTAAATGATTTATCAAACCCACCAAATCGAATTGTCATCGGAAAATGGTCGGAAACAATTTCTTTTAGATGACTAAATTCCATTTGAGCCTTTCTTTCTAAATCATACCAAATATTTGAATTAATTGGATTTTTAAATCCCGGCAATTTCTCCACCCCGATTATAGTCCCATGAATTTGTTCAATATTATAGGGTTTAACGATCTTGCTCAACTTGGATTCTTCAATATTCTTTAGACACTCTAATATCGACCTCTTTAAATCATTGGATTTTTGTTTATAAAAAGAAACTAGTGTGGCTTGTTTTGTCTTTAAATTTTTTCCCATTTCATTTTCTACTGTTTTCCAAATTTCCGTCTCAGCGGCTATAATATTGCTAATTTTTGTAGGTTTCAAAGTGTAAATAGCATATGAGATAACCACAACGCAAACAAAAGCATAGCTAGTTTTTAAAACCCATGAAGAATTTGATAAAGAATGAATATTTACCAGATTGCTATTACCGTCTAATACGATTAAAGCAAATGATACCATTATCATAATTAAGATATGTACTAAAAAGATTTGTGAGTAGAATGTTCCGGAATCAAACTTTGGGGTATATGTCTTGGATTCCCGAATTTCTCTTGATTTCGTTTTGTTGACAGCATTCCAAATTCTATATTTATTTAAGGAATTTTCCCACCCTTCCCACCTTTCCTTGAATTCTCCTTCATGAAATAGTCGGAGATATCCAATGATCCTACCATTTGTGCGCAAACGATTTATGGTAAACCATAGATTGAAAAACAAGAGAAACAAAATCATTACCATTAATAGATCGAGGAATAATCCTTCAGCTTTAAAGAAAGCTTTTGCAGCCAAAAGCCCTCCCGCCAAAATAAGTGCTCTCTCAAAAATGAACTTACGATTAAACTGAATTTCATCTCTTAATATTTTATATTCGCTAGACTTAAGATCATTCATATGTATTTATCTGAATTTGACCGAAAACGAAACGATTCATCTCCATTAATACACTTGGCATAACCAATGATTATATAGTTTTCTTTAGATATTACAAAAGAATCTTTATTCTGAACGGTAATATTTTGAATTTTTACAATTCTCTAACGGCATAATATGCATTACGTGATGTTATAAAGAAACTGCATATCATTCAGTTCAATCAAACTTTCCGCCCAATTTACTAATTTAACGAAAATTAAATAAAGGATTTTTTACTAAGAGGTAAGCTTATGTGGAAACGGAGTTGCAGAATGAGAGCAAATTTGAGGCTATGCACAGCGACTTTCATTTCAAATCGTTGGTTTCTTGATCCCATATTTTTTCATCCGGTCCCTCAAAGTGCTGGGTGGGATTCCTAACCGGGTTGCCGCCCCCCGCTTTCCGGTGATTATCCAGTTGCTTTCTTCCAGGGCTTTTTGGATGAGGTTTTTTTCCATATCGGGAATGGTCGTGGAAATTTCTTCTAAAGACGTTACTGCCGGATCTGATTGTGGTGTGATTTCCGATTGAAGGAGCAAGTGTTCATCTAATTGTAACGTATCACCGGGTGTTAAAATCACTGCCCGCTCAATAATATTTTCCAATTCTCGTACGTTTCCCGGCCAGTGGTATGCTTGCAAGGCATTGATAACGGGCTGTGGTACTTTATCAATTTTTTTACCGGCGGTAGCAGCAAATTTTGTTATAAAATGACCTGCAAGGATAGAGATGTCCCCGGTTCGCTCCCGAAGCGGTGGAAGATGAATTGGAAATACATTTAAGCGGTAAAAAAGATCGCGGCGAAATTCACCGATCTCGATGGCTTTTTCCAGATCACGATTGGTTGCTGCGATGATTCTTACATCCACTTTTTGTGTATGTGAGCTTCCTAATCGTTCAAATTCTCCTTCCTGTAGCACTCGCAGTAATTTTGATTGCAAATCCAACGGAAGCTCTCCGATCTCATCCAAAAAAATAGTGCCGCCATCGGCTAGCTCAAACCGCCCGATTTTTCTGGAAAGCGCGCCGGTAAATGCTCCCTTTTCGTGGCCGAACAGTTCACTCTCGATTAAATTTGCCGGCAACGCCGCACAATTGACCTTTACCAGCGGCCGTTTGCTGCGAATGCTGATATTATGGATTGCGCGTGCCAGCAATTCTTTTCCGGTGCCGGTTTCTCCCAGGATCAAAACCGTAGCGCCGGTTTCGGCGACTTGTTCTACTTTACGCAAAGATTTTTTCAATACCTCACTTTGCCCGATAATTTCCTCAAAATTATGATCTAGCTTGATTTCTTCTTGCAGGTATGTATTTTCAGCCTGTAAACGATTCTTGAGCTGCTCGACTTCGGTCAAGGCATTCCGAAGCGCTTCTTGCGCTCGAACCCGTTCGGTGATATCCTCTCCGGAGCTTAAGGTACCAACTGGTTTTCCATTATCATCTAATAAAATCGAGTTGTGCCAGGCAATAATTCGTTCTTCCCCGCTTTTGGTCAAGACTGAGTTTTCATAATTCTCTACCAGCTCAATATCCCCTTTCATGAGCTGATTGAAAACTGTTTTGATGTCTTCACGATTTTTTTCCGGGATAAAATGGTCAAACCAATTTTTTTTAACGATATTTTGCTCGTTATATCCCAGAACCTGGCATCCTTTTTTGTTCACCAAGTTTACCTTCCCACTGGAATCGAGTATCACGATCATTGCACCAGCAATATCCAGGTATTTCTGCGCTCTAGCTTTTTCTAATTGTGATTCTTCTTTTGCCTGTTGTAAATAAGCTACATATCGCATGATAATCATTCCCACAAAGATTGACAGGAAGCCTACACCGCCAATTAAAATAAATTGTACTTTTTGAAATAGGCCAGTTTTTCTCGCAACAATTTGTTGAATCTGTGTTTCAACATCATCCGCCAAAAAAACAAATTCTTTAAAGACAGCATCATATTGCTGGTCAATCTCAGTTCCGCTGGCGGATGTTTTTCTTGCTTTCAAACGCTTTTGGGTAATTTCTTTAAATTCTGCTAATTTCTGGCGTACTTCTGTAATCTCATCACGCATATGCGAATCTTCTAAGGGAGCAAAATTCCCTTCCTGGTTTTTGCCGCCTTCCAGCATTGCTTTTGCATACCAATCGGCTGATTCCAGGTATTTCCAGACGTCATCCATACTTTCATGACGGTCACCGCTGAGGATTTCTTCGAACCAAAGGTGGGCCGTTGTCGCTTCCAGTTTGATCTCCATTGCCGCGTCAATCAATGGCGTATGCTTTACCATAATTTGATTGCCACTATATAAAATATATACCATCGCAATTAAAATGGTGATCGTAAATGCCCCCAGTACAACATAAACTCGCCAGGAAGATTTTTCGATTCGCAACCAGCTCATTATATTACCCCTCAATCATTAAACCAATTTTCGAAAAGATAATTTGCCAGGATACTGCTTTCGGCAATTAGGAAAGCTCTTTTCTTATCAACACTAAATACATCCGTTTGTTTTCAACAACCATGCCGTTTATTATATAAACTACTCCAAAGTGAATAATTTGCTTCATTTTAAAGCATATTCGGAAAAAAACTGTTACTTGCCTTTCGAAAAATGTAACGCATTCTATGCACTTGCTGCATTAAAGTGCATTTTCTGCACCTTTCTTATTGCATTTACGGGATGTCAATGCCAACATCGTTTTGGGGGGAGAGATATTCTTTATCGTTGAATTTTTTAGTGCGTATTTTGATATTAATGTCGGGAGCATTACCTTGTGTTCCGAATTCGGGGTACTAAAGGAAATGCTATATGATAACTCAAATCTATCTTCAACTGATAGAACGGCTCTCCCCGGTGGTTAGCTCAATAATTTTATTTCACTCGCTAAAATTGATTCCACAAATGTTTCTGAAAAGAAAACTATTTTTGTATATCATTTGTGCTGCTATTTATTTCGGAAGCTTCAATACGCCAATATTGGCACAACCTGACTCGCTCGTTTACCAATCGCAAACCGAAGACAGCACTCGCCATTATCGCAAAAAGTACAAAAGCAAGAAAACCTGGGAGCATATTGTTTCCTTACCCGGAACCATTATTAGCATTCCCTTTGTGCTGTTCTTTAAAGCGCAGGAAGCGCTGGTCGGTTATACCTTTGAGAAGGAACTGATTCCGAAAGTAAAAAATGCCTTTACTTCTGATGATGGCCTTCGCGGGATCGTCCCTAAATTTTCTAATCGAAAGGGGTATGGCGCAAAATTTTACCAGGAACAAATTCTTTCCGCTACAGATGATCTCTCTTTGACAGTTTCCGGCAATATGTTTAAGGGGCGAGAGCGCTATCGTTTGCGCTGGCGGAATATTCAAATTGCCAGCAGTCCTCTTTATCTTAGCACGATGGGGCGCTATCGCTTTTTACCGAAGGAGCGATTTTTTGGCATTGGCCCGGAAACAAAAACCTCCGACAAACGAGTTTATGACCACGAAAATACCGCGATAATGGCCGGAATTGATATTCGCACATCGTCTACCTTTACTATAAACACTCTATTCC
>CAXHHS010000286.1:0-8006 GCA_964015645.1 uncultured bacterium | reverse complement strand
CTCGGAGATGTGTATAAGAGACAGTTTCCAGGCTATCCAAATTTTCACCTTCCATGCCGGTTGATGGTGCTGCCGGTTCAATAGAAGCCGGTTGAAGCGCTAAAGGTTTGGGCTTCGGCGCCGGAAGAGCGTTTTTTAACTCAACCCGGTATTGGGGATTCATCTCATCTTCCGGTGTATTGGAGAAATCCTCAATCCAATCTTCCTTGCCAAATAACCCTTTAACTCGTTTTATAATAGACATACCGTTCCTCGCCTTTTTGGGATGAAATATGCTTTTTATAAAAAAAATCATATTGATTCATATCAATTCGCGGATGAAGCAGAATCAAATATGATGAACTTTATTCAGTACTTTATATTGGTTTTTATCGAACTTATATTGATTAAACAGGGTAGTAAGTATGAGTGCAAAAATCAACGAAATGACAAGTTATGAGCGAAAATTACCGTCCGAAGTTGTTAGCTGTCGATGATGAACAATCCAGCCTAAATGCGATTTTTCGTACGCTCCGCAGGGATTACGAAGTCTTCCTTTCCTTAAACGGCCATTCTGCATTAGAAGTGATGAGAAACCAGGAAATAGATGTTATACTTGCCGATCAGCGCATGCCGGAAATTAGCGGCGTGGAGTTTTTGCAAAAAGCGATTAAGCTCCAACCGGATGCCATGCGAATTTTGATTACCGGGTACACAGATATTGAAACGATTGTTCAGGCGATTAACCAGGGAAAAGTGTTTTATTATATAAATAAACCCTGGGAGCCGGATGAGTTACGGATTATTGTTAAACGGGCCTCGGAGCAACATCTGTTAGTCAAGGAAAATAAACGGCTGCTTTTGGAACTGGAAAAGGTCAATCGAAAATTGCAAGAAGAGAATGTTCTGCTGCACCAGGAAGTCGAAAAACAATACTCGTTTGACAATATTATCGGCAAAAGTAATGCAATGGAAAATGTATTTCGCCTGCTTAGAAAGGTGATACCCACTTCCACGACGGTCCTTTTGTTAGGAGAAACCGGTACCGGCAAGGAATTGATTGCCCGGGCAATCCACTACAATAGCCCTCGAAAAGATAAAATGTTTGTCGCTCAAAATTGTGGCGCATTACCGGATACCTTGTTGGAAAGCGAGCTATTCGGCCATGTAAAAGGCGCTTTTACCGGGGCAACGGCGGATAAAAAAGGGCTGTTTGAATTGGCGAATCAGGGCACAATTTTTTTGGATGAAATTTCCGATACTTCTCCCGCAATCCAGCAGCGATTACTCCGGGTTTTACAGGAAGGTGAGATTACACCGCTTGGTTCTGGAAAAACCACAAAAGTTGATGTACGAGTTATTTCCGCTGCAAATCGTGATCTGGAACAGGCGATTTATGATGGAGAATTTCGAGAAGATTTGTATTATCGTCTCAATGTATTTCCGATTCGAATTCCACCCCTGCGGGAACGCCGGGAAGATATTCCCCTGTTGGCAAATTTTTTCCTTGAAAAATATACCCAAAAATTGGGCAAACCACGGGTCAAATTTTCATCCGAGGCACTGTCGGTGCTAATGACAATCGATTTTCCGGGAAATGTGCGGCAGCTTGAAAATTTAATTGAACGCGCGGCAACCCTCGCGGATGAAGATTCTGACATCACCCCGGATTATTTACAAACGGATGCTTTAAACGCCAGAAGCGCTGCCGGGAACAACTTTACTTTGAACAAAGATTCTTCTCAGACATTAAAAGAAATAGTTGGCGCAATGGAAATTTACTATATTACCGAAGCGCTCAAAGAGCACCGGGGCAACATTAGCCGGGTAGCAGAAAAGTTGGGACTTAGCCGGTTGGGTTTACATAAAAAATTACAACGATATGAGATTGATTCCGCAAAATATAAACGCAGTTTACAATAGTTTTGTTAACATAGTTAACAAAACTATTTCTTTAAATTCTTTTACGATAAAAATCGTTCGTTTTAAACATAAAAAAAACAATAATTTATGATTGGTGTGCGATTGTTGTAGATTTAAATGGTATCATTTTTGAAGTAAGTATTCATAGATTTTAAAACAAAAGGGTAGGTGTTTTATGAAGTATTTTTTTCGAGCTATCTTTATAACTTTGAGCATCTTTGTCCTGGCTTCTTTTCAAGGTTGCTATACGCAAGTTGGCAGCAACCGTCCATCAGTAGATAAAGAATATGTGGATTCCGAAGAGAACCGGGAAGAAACTCCCTCGCCGTATGCACAAGAAAATTCAGATTATGAGGAATCCGATTATTATGTAGATGGTGCGGAGTATTATTTGGATGGATCAAGGGGTGATTCTCTTTATGAATATTATGAAGGAGATAGCGAATACGATGAAGGAATGCCCGAAGTAGCGAATGAATATTACTTCTACGACGAAGATTTGGGATATATCTTTGAAGATCCCATTTATTATGATACCTACCCATATTCATATATCAACTTCCGGGTTTCCGGCGGCTATCCTTACAATCAGTACGCCGATTTCGGGTGGTATCCCAATCGCTTTAATTTTAGCTACCACCATCATGGTGCTTATTACAATGCACATTACTTTTTTGACCCATTTTACGATCCGTATGATCCCTGGTATTATCCGACATACTATCCTACGGCTGTTGTATACCCGGCTTATTTTCCGCCTTATTGGGGATGGGGACACCCGGTGTATTATCCGCCGTATTATGGCGGCGGTTATGGATACGGCCATCATGGTGGTTCAAGAGGCAGTGGATCAGGAACACCATACGAATACGGTGGGCGCGATTGGGATCGCCGTGGCTCAACTGCCAATTCGCCCTCGGAACGCTCTGGTTCTTCTGATAGGGGTGGCTATACCACTACAACGTCTGGCAATAACCGCGGTGGCAATTATTATCCGACAACAGTTGCCACAACTCGCCCATCGGATTCACCAGGTGAAAATAATAACACCAGTTCCCGGGCATCCGACCGAACATCTACCTCAACAAGCAGGGGAAGCCAACCGGTAGCAGGCAATAGCGATAATTCCGCAGTCGCAGGTGAAAGCCGAACCGCTTCCACCCGGAAGAATCCTCGCAGGCGATTGCGAGAATCTTCTGCCAATCGCGATAAACCGCTCACCAGAACAAGCTCTCGCCGTTCTTCTGCAAAAGAACGCTATAGAAGTACTTCCAGTCACTCCCGGGATAAAAACTCCGGCTCAAAAAGTTATACCAAAACTCGCAGCCGAACCAAATCTGTCAGCTCAAAAGGGAACAACCGGTATTCCGGTTCATCCAAAAAATCCACTACTAAGCGATCAAGCGGATACAAAAGTTCCAGCAAAAGAAGTTCTTCCAGCAAAGTAAGGAAAAGTTCCGGCAGCCGGTCTTCACGTTCAAAAGGCAGCTCCTACCGCGGATCCTCATCGCGTTCCGGCGGTAAATCTTATCGCGGGTCATCACGCTCCTCCGGCAGCAGAAGCAAAAGTAGCGTACGGTCATCCTCAGGGCGTTCCAAAAGTAGCAGTTCTCGTAAAAGCTCTCGTAGTTCAAGCGGGAGAAAGTCATCAAAATAATATTAAAAAATTAATTTACTTAATTGGTGTTTGGGGGAAGGTTTAAAGAGGAGATAAGGAATATGAGGTTCTTTAAAACGATAACATTTTTTTTCACCATCGGTATTTCAGGATTAATGTTTGCGCAATCCGGTATTGATGCTGTAAGAATTTTGCAAGATGAATTAGGAGTTGGCTCTCGCGGGCTGGCAATGGGCGGCGCTTACGTTGCAATGGCAGATGATTATTCTTCCCTTTATTGGAACCCTGCTGGTTTGGCTTATGCGAGACGGTCAAATGTCTTTATTGAAGCGTCTCATTTAAATTTTAACAATACCGCCACATTCAATAATACTCTAACAGATGAGAATGAAAATTACACGCGCCTCAGTGCATTGGGTGTTACATTGCCTATTCCCACAAAACGCGGTAGCCTGGTGCTTGCATTTGGCTTCAATCGTATAAAAGCCTTCGATCAAAATTTGGCATTCTCCGGTTTTAACACCGAAAGCAACGGTTTGGGGTTTATTATCGATGATGTGGTTCAAGATTTTGATAAAGATGTATTTCAGGCAGAAGATGTTATTAGCGAAGGTGGTGTAAACCAGTGGAGCTTGGGAGCAGGTATCGCCCTTTCGCCTAATGCCAACGCCGGGATTAGCTTTAGCTATCTTGATGGAGAAGATGACTATAATTTCAGGTTTAATCAAATCGATGTAGATAATATTTACGGGCAATTTCCAGCTGATTTTGATAGCTACAATTTGGAAAGAAGCCTGGAAACTAAATACTCCGGTTTTGGCGTAAAAGTCGGAACAACCCTTAAGCTGCTTGGCCCATTAAAAGTTGCCGGGACAATCGGATTCCCTGTTACATTTACCGTTAGAGAACGTTTTTCGGAATCGGATGTATTGAGATTTGATGACGGCTTTGAGGATATTGCGGAAACGACGCCCGGCGAGTTCGAATATAAAGTGCGAACGCCATTTCAATTTGATGCCGGTGCGGCTTTCTCCGGAAAAATCTTAAACCTTTCCACTGGCCTTCGCTATCGCGATTGGACACAAACACAGTTTAAAGTCGATAGGGAATTAATCGGAGACCCGGATTACCGGGCGCTAATAGAAGAAAACGAGTTTATTAAAGAGGATTTTCGTTCAACTTATGAATACCGCCTGGGTGGTGAGTTTTACCTTCCTTTTCTAAACACAGCTTTACGTGCCGGATATACTTTTCTGCCATCGCCGCTTAAAGACGCCCCTTCGGAATTGGATAAAGAATTTGCTACGCTTGGGGTCGGCCTGGTGTTAGATCGCTTTGTAATGTTAGATGTAACCTATCTCTACGGTACCTGGAGCCAGGAATCCGAAGACGAATTTACGCCGGGCGGAACATTTGAGGACATTACTACAAATAGAGTATTGCTTGGCCTTACATATCGTTTTTAAACGACTAAAATTAAATACCTTTTCGGGATAGAATCCCTTAAATAACGATTTCAACTTCTGAACACCACCTTCCCCATTCAGGAGGATGAAACATCCCCGCTATTCAATTTTGGATGGCGGGGTTTTTATTTGTTGAAGATGCGTACAGCCTATCTATCAACCCCTTAATTTTCCACCCATAAGCGTCGTCTTCTGACCAGCGATTGGTTAATCCGAAAATTGTCGGTGCGCTGCCTCTTTTAACATAGCTTAAACGGGGATCTACTATCTTTTTGCTAAAGGATTCGGTTGTTGCATACGCTTTTAAATGCTGGATTTGCGCTCGAACGCCGATTTTCAGAGTCGGAAAACTTTCGCCGGGTGTGTAGTCATTTACTGCGCCAATTCCGCCTAAATTGTTTTGATGTGCCTTTACCACCCCATCGAATTTAAGGAAGCCGGTTTCCAGGCACATTTGGGCAAAGGCGGCGTCGTGATTGACACCTTCATCCCGGGCTTCTAAAACATATAAGCTCGCAAGATAATGGGCGTTATTAAAAGTAATTCCTCTATTATTTTTGATGAGGAAATTCGCTAACTCCACATCGGAATGCCTACCTTTTTCGAGTATCTTATATCGTTTATTGACGTTTCGTTTTGTTGATGTTTTTTCTGCGGTGTTGGTTGGTGGTGGAATGTACTCCCGAGAAGAATAGACGCAATTTGTAAAGAGATAGCAAAGGCAAAGAGCGATTGCAAAACGCACTATTCTTTTAGGCGAGATAATAACAGGCAAGTTTTTCAAGAAATTCAAATATCGAAACAAATTAAATCCATCGATTGAATATATCACCGCAGTGTATTAAACTAATTTTGTGAATTAACAAATGAATATAACACAAAATAACCAATTGGAAAAACTTATGAAAATCAAAAATTATTTGATATTAATTTTGATTTCAATAATTGCCTCCAATGTATTGGCTCAGAATGCACTCGTTTTTCAAACCGATTTTGGTGAAAAGGATGGTGCAGTTGCAGCAATGAAGGGAGTTGCAGTCGGTGTTGCCGGCAACTTGAACATTTTTGATCTTACCCATGAAATTCCGCCATTTAACGTTTGGGAAGCTGCCTACCGCCTGGAGCAAACCGCTAAATATTGGCCGGCAGGAACCGTATTTGTATCCGTAGTTGATCCGGGTGTTGGCACTGAAAGAAAATCGGTTGTTCTGAAAACCAAATCCGGGCATTTGTTTGTAACGCCGGATAACGGCACACTAACCCTGGTAGCAGCATCTCTTGAGATTGAAGCCGTTCGGGAAATTGACGAAGCGATAAATCGCCTTAAGAATTCGGAAGAATCCTATACTTTTCATGGCCGGGATGTTTATGCCTATACCGGTGCGCGTTTAGCAGCCAATGTCATATCATTCGAAGAGGTTGGTGCGGAATTACCGCCGGAAGTGGTTAGCATTCCCTTTCAAAAACCGGCATTGGAAAACGGAGTTCTGAAAGGAAATATACCAATTTTGGATATCAATTACGGAAATGTATGGACAAACATCAGCCGGGATGATTATCGACAATTAAACGTTTCTCCGGGACAGGAAATTTGGGTAAAAATATCCAGCAAGAGCGACATCATATTTGAAGAAAAAATCTCGTATGAAAACACTTTTGGCGCGGTTAAAATTGGCCAGCCATTAGTTTATTTAAATAGCTTGAACAATATCTCAATGGCGATTAATCAGGGGAGTTTCTCCGAAAAATATAATATTCGTTCCGGCCCGGAATGGAGCGTGGAATTATGGAAATAGAGTCTTGCGATTTAGTAATGTGATATAAAATACCGGGAATGGGTTTTGAAAATATATAATTCATCATTTGATTAATGGCAGAAATAATAAACCTGGATAAACAATTTTTTAGAAAGATCGTTTAACGTTAAAGTTAGGATATACAATTAGTTGCTCACAATCGCTAGCGGTTAAATTCGCTTGACATGACCTTTAGATTGCCTATATTTAGCCTGTTGTTTTTAAAACCTGGTGTGAAGAATAATGACACTTGACGGAAAAGAAAAAATCGTTTTAGGTGAGATAGTCGAACAGTTTATCGAAAATGTCTTGCCGGTTAGTTCCGCAGCAATTGCACGGAAAAAAACAATCAACATGAGTTCGGCTACAGTTCGCAACATTATGGTTCGGTTAGAAGATAGAGGGTATATTTTTCAGCCCCACACTTCCGCCGGGCGGGTACCGAATACAATTGCTTATCGCGAATATATCGATAATTTAATGAAAAAATCCCGGCTTCCTTCCGAAGTTAAGGAACGAATAAATGAGCCGATCCATCAAACAAGTGCCGAATTGGAAGGTATTTTAAAAGAAGTTACCAAAATTTTGGCGCATATTTCCCAACAACTGGGCGTTATTGTTTCGCCCCAAATTGATCAAGGCATTTTCCAGCGATTGGAATTAATATCACTCTCCTCTAACCGAATTATGATGATTGTTACGATTGAATCCGGCCTGGTTAAAACCATCAAGCTGGAAATTGATTCCGAAATATCTCGCGAAAAACTTGGGCTGGTTAGCCAAATTTTGAATGAGCGCCTCGATGGTATGAAAATCGCTGACATTCGCCAAAAGTTTTCGGATGTTGTAAAAGATATTCGCAGCGAAGAAAGCGGCATTGTCAAAATGATCTCTAAAAAAGCCGATCGCCTTTTTGATTTTGGTGAAAACATCGAACTGTATTTTATGGGCACTCACCATATCGTTCAACAACCTGATTTTTCCGGGGTAACCGCAATTTCATCGGTCGTAGAATTATTAGAAAACCAGGAAATCGCCGGCCCGTTGTTGAAACAAATGGACAAATCGGAACCGACTAATGTGCAAATAGGTGAAGAGATCGATGAAGAAAGAATGCAGGAATTTGGAATGATTACTGCTCGCTACCAGATTGGAAATGTAAATGGCGTCCTGGGAATAATTGGCCCTAAGCGTATGAATTATAGTAAGTTAATTAGCTGTCTC
>CAXHHS010000285.1:0-8018 GCA_964015645.1 uncultured bacterium | reverse complement strand
ACACCAAGAAGCTCGTCGGCAGCGTCAGATGTGTATAAGAGACAGATACCCTTTTCCTCCTTCCTGGCCTGTTCCGTCAGAAAAAACTACAATATTCTTAGGCATATGATTTTCCCCCAATTTTAAGGTGTTCAATAAAATTTAAACTGGTCTTATATGAGTTCTATTCTTGTTTTCTACCAACAATAGCCTAATTCCTACTTATCGGCGCTTGCCTCATAGATGTCTACCCGGGCCAGTTTATTGTTCTCAAACTTCAGAACGTGAACGAACTGCCCTTCCGTAACCTCACCTGTAGCGGTTATGATGCGACGTACATCAATTAATGCGACCACACGATCGTTTGCTTCCACCATCGTATGTATATCAAATTTCTCAATCCGGATCAACGCCATGTTGCCAAAATACTCCTGGAGTGCCTCCGCCCCGCGCCAAACACCATGAAAGGGTGATGAGGGATGGCTGTGGCTGCTCCATACGATATCTTCTGCGGCGCTATCAAATAGCGGTTTCAGATCACCTTTACCGAATCCGGCATAAATTTCTTGAGCAATAGAAAGATTGGATTGAGAATTCAATTTTCGTACCTCCTGTTTTAGACTCTGTAATCGAATTAAATTTGATTGTTACTGTCGAAAATTGCATGGCGTTACCCATCAACCACAACACTTATTGGTGTTAGCCGGATTTGCAACGGTATAACTTATTCTTCAACCATTGACATAAGTTTGCGAACCGTATTCCAGTTTCTGACCGTTACCGGAACGCCCAGGCATCGTTCAACTTTTTCTGCTAATTTGGAACGGCCAATTCCATCCGGCGCATATAAATAGAATACTTTTTTGTGGAGTTTGAATTCTTCCGACTTCGATTTAAGGGCCATAAGTCTTTCCAGGTCAGGATTTTCGGGGTAAGAATCTAAGAAAGAGAAGTGCAATGCTTTTCCATCCTCGGTATCGAATGGATTATTCTCAACAGCATCCTGCAATTCCGATATTTCAAGCAAAAACACTCTCGGCTCAAACCCGTGATTTTCCAATATCTTCGCGCTAATTTCTCCGGCTATTTTGTTTGCCTGTTTTTCCTTATTTCGGAGCACGACATTTCCACTCTGAATGTAGGTCTTGACGTTCTCACAACCCATGTCTTCAAGAAGACCGGCAAGAGCCTTCATTGGCAAAATATTTCTCCCGCCGACATTAATTCCTCTAAATAGAGCAATGTATGTATTCATGTTCGATTCCTATTTAAGATAATGTTGATAGGGGAAATTGCCAAACGGTTTTACCACACTATAATGCGTTTGTCAAATGCACATAACCACTAAACCTCGCATTAAGTATAGTCTTTGTTAGCGGGTGGTTATTAATTTCTGCACGCACATTCATGGTGTTCGTTGAGATATTCAATGGTCGCATTGCACATTTTTTCCAGGGTCGAGATATTGATATCGGAGAGTTTTTTTACGTAGATACATGCTTTCCCTATTTTGAATTTACCTAACTCGTCTAAAAAGTGTTTGTGTTCTTCGATTGGCGAGTATACGTAGAGAGAAAATGCCGCTTTTCGAGGCGAAAAACCAATGAGCGGGGCATCACCTTCGCGTCCGCTAGCATATTTGTAGTGGTAACTACCAAAACCAATAATTGTAGATCCCCACATTTTAGGTTCAAATCCTGACCATTTGCGCATTAACTCAATTAATTGAAAGCTATCGGCTTTCTTCCGGTCATTATCCACATATGAATTAATGAAATCAACGACACTGGCTTCTGTCTCAGTTGTTTTGCTCTTTGCCATAAATGAATATTCCTTCCGTATGTCGATTTGGGTGTTGTGCGTTACAATGTCCGCTAACGCGAAACTCACCGGACGGAAAAAGCTGTCGCTCTTTCCAGTCGGAGTGCAGTGACATGTTAGCATTGTCAATGTAATGTGACTTTATTTAATGTTATCAATTTCGTTATAGTCTCCCTCTGATCCCCTTCCTGTTTCAGGGAGAAAGCAGGTCTTAAACGGGCCGATCGAAGGCACTATGTCCCTAACGAGTTTGAATAGGGTCTTAAGTTGGCCTTGCAAGGGGGCCAGCACCGGTTGAAGGCGTGATATGCGAAGACTCTCTCTACCCACCAATGCAAAGTTAGCGATCTCGGCTTTCAAAAACACCATTAACGATTTCCATAGCTCATTACGAACTGACTCAAGCCCCATGCCGAGGCAACCGTCCGTGGTTAGTATAATAGCTCGAGGCTCCATCGCAGTAAGCTCGTAAATGAGATCATCCAGTTCAACATCAAGTCCTACGCGGAGCTTGCGCTCAACGAGAAGTCTAGTGCGTTCCTGTAAATCTTTAGAAAGTACATACGTTGGTGCATCTCTATACAATGTTTGGAGACTATCGGAATACGGACGCCACCCCAACGCTTTACACCAGTCATCAAGGCGTCCGGAGCACTTTGTGCTATTCCTATCCTCAAATTTGATTGGCATTACCCTTCCCGTGGCGAGTGCTTTCGCAATTAAATAAAAGCGGTTAATGGGATCAATTTCACCCCAATTGAAAGGTTTTTTCCTCGCTCTTACTAATACCGGATGTACAGGTGCCATTAGCGACAATTCGAGAGCTAAGGATAGATTCGTCAGGAAGTTTGCCCATTCCTCCGGCCGAGGTACCTGCGTTACATCAGCGGGATATGTTAGTCCAAACACTCTGCCCGCATGATACCAGAACTCCATAGCAGCGATCGAATAGCGACCTGCCATGGATGATAAAAGAAAGTTGAAATCGCGCACATTGGCATCAACCCCGTAAACCCAACGATTCTCAAATTCCATGGTACGCGCGTACCCCTCAAATAAATCGAGTCCAGTCATGCTTTTTTGTTTAACAAATGGCTGAGTTGTAGAAAGTTTCGGACGTTGGGGATTTGCTACTTCGAGCCGCTTGAGATCCGTTATTTTTGACTGTACCTTCGCCCAATCGCCGCATTCGTGCAGCTCACGCCACCAGAATACAGTAAGCCCGGTATACCAGTTGCCCTGTGACTCGGGAATCTCCCCCATCAGATAGCGCCCGTTTCTTCGAAATATTCGCCACTCTTCCTCAAGAGAATTTGACTCAAAGGAGGGCTCGATACCTGCATCAACCAACGGCCTTCCATCAAACTTAGTATCAGACTCTTGGAGAATCTGGAAACCTGTGCTGCTGATGTGGTTGCAAGTTAGGAGATAAGCCAAACCGACGGCTGTAGTCGTGAAATGGTAATAATGCAATAATTCGTGTGTGAGTGTACTAATTTTATTGTGGCTGTGCTCGCTGAATCGGAACAGGCTTCCTCCTTTCTGAAATGCTTCGATATCAAGGATATCCTCTTCAAACTTCCAAGGAAGACAAATAATAAGGCCATCAGAAATAAATTCGCCTGTTGCTATGTTAAGGAAGCGAGTGTTGTCATTAATTGAATCAGTCATAATGAGATCGTCAATTGGTTATTCATTATAGATCGTTGCATCGGTCACAGTAATTTGTGGATCGCTTGTTTGGGTGCCTCGCGGTTGCTCTGAACAATAGGTTTAGAAGATCCGTTTGATGTCACCAGAATTGAACCGTCGTTTGCTGTACGCCAGATTCTGATCTTCTGGCGCGCAGTGCGGACGTATTCCTTTAGAGTCTTACGGGTCAATTGTGTTGGATGCCCATGAACATTGCCAGCACCGTAAGAGATTATAATGTGCTGAGGAGCCATCGCGTCGAGCAGTTGAAAGTGAGCACCTCGATTAGAACCGTGATGAGGAAGTTTGAGAACATTGCAGCGCATTTCGTGTTCTTGTTCCACTTGCAATGCTGACCAAGTTGCCATTTCTGCATCCGCGCCGAGCACCATGTGAAAATTATGATAACGTACTCCAATGACAATAGAATAATCGTTGAACGATCGGTTCGGAGGGAGTGATTGTCCGTTGGCGGCGACCTCTTTGTCAATCCCATTACGCTGTACAGCTGATGGTGAAAGTACTTTAATAGAAAGATCGTCCACACCTAGATCTGTTGAATTTCCAGCACCTCCAACATACATAGCGGTAATGTCCTTATCCCGACATAGTCTGTTGGTTAGCACATAAGAACGCGATGGGCAAGGCGCTTTAGTATCCCACCATACCTTCACCCTGAATTTTTGCAGCAGATGAGGTATTCCCTTGATGTGGTCATAGTGCGGGTGAGTTGTCACGAGAAGATCAATCGTTGTCTTACCGCAATCACTCAGCAACGCAGCGATTTTCGGGCCATCATAACAATCAATGACTGCAACTTTGCCGTTAGGTGCGAAGATGACATTTGCGTCACCTTGCCCTACATTGGCGACAACAATCTTTAATGGACCACTCATGATTTCTCTTCTCCAAAAAGCTCATCCTGGAGAAGCTTTAGTTCGTGCATACGTTCGCTTGTAGTTGCTGAGAAGTGATCTCTGTTGTGAAACGTGATCCCACCTCCCTCTGGCACCTTGTTTTCACAATCCAGCGACCATGCCATCCCTTCAAACAAACTCTGTGTTTGCAGTTTCAGGAATGGAAAGCGGCGCCAGAGTTCACTTTCAGAAAGGTGGATTTCAGACTCAACACCTCCGTCTTCTACGAGCAAACGAAGAAAGTTCTCATAGATCGAGTCGATATAGTAATGAATCATGAAACAAAATGTTCCTTTACACTTGGACCTGTAATTCGGGTTATATCTCGGCATGCCGTTATTATTAGCATGAACCCAGCTTCATTTATTTTTAAACAAAACACAATTCATATTTAGTGTTTTTCACCAAACGTCTACTCAAAAATCATAAAATGCGACACTATTCATAGCATTCCGTATTCGAATATACGGTGCTAACCAGTGATTATATAATTTCCCTGGTATTACAAAAATTCCCAAATTATGGCTGATAATATCTTGAAAATTTGCTATTCCCTAACCGCATAATATTCATTTTGTACTGTTATTGAGAAACGGTATATCATTCAACTTGATCATTCGCTCTGACAAATGTACTGCTTTAACACAATTGTTCACACTATTTTCTAAAAACAAATGTCACCGCACTAACAGCATCTTTTTAACGGCTTTAAATTCCCCCGCCACAACCCGGTAAAAATAAACCCCGGAGGGCATTAATTGATTGTGATGATTCCTTCCATCCCATTGCACGGAATACACGCCCGCTTCACGATTCTCATTCACTAGTGTCTTCACCAATCGACCAACGGTATCGTATATTGTTAATTCCACGAACCCAAAACTCGAAACCTGAAATCCGATATTCGTCTCGGGGTTAAATGGGTTGGGATAGTTTTGCAATAACGCATAGGTTCTCGGAAATGCATCCGGTTGCGGATCATCAATGCTAACAACGCCTTCTGCCACCACGCGAATCGTATCGGAAACGCTTGCTTTTGGCGAGCCGGCATCAGTGACGGAGATGATTAGCTCAGCGTTCGAACTACCGCTGGTATTTTTCGCAGAAATCGCCAAAATGCCGCGACGGGCAACATACTCTAAGTGCAGCGTATCCGGTATTGCTGTAAATGTTAGGGTTAAAGATGTATCCGGCGTTTCCACATCGTGGATAACGTTCCAAATATCGAGATTGGTGGAGCTGTTTGCTGCAAAAACGATACTATCCGGAAGGTTACTGATTTCCGGCAAATCGTTTACCGAGTTGATGGTTACGGTGACTGCCGCGGTATCCATTCCAGCGTTGCCATCGGTTAAAATATAATGAAATACATCGCTGCCGCTGGAGTCGGCACTTGGGGTGTAAGTAATAGCGTTTTCGCTGGAATCAATCGTTGCAATGCCTAAACTGCCTTGCAAAATCGAATACAGACCTAGTTCGTCTCCGTCAGGATCAGTATCGTTTGTTAGCGGGGTGAGAGTGGAAGCGACATCCTCATCGGTTGTAATCGTATCAGCAATCGCGTTTGGGGCTTGGTTGGTGTTGATCACGGTTAACATAAACATCGTGGTATCGGATAAGGATGGAACGCCGGTATCAACAGCGATGAGTTTAATGTCGGAATAATCGCCGGAAGCATTGGTTCCCGGTAAAAACCGCAGCGATCCGCTGCCATCGCCGTGATTATTAAAACTTCCGAAAGCAGGGAGGTTGTTTACAGTCAAAATTAGTGAATCACTATCGACGTCATTAGCGGATACCATTATATCCAGGGTATCGTTTTCGTTCATTACCTGGTTCGGTATTGCGGAAATAGATGGTGAACGATTGATGTTCTCTACCGTTACCATAAATTCGATTATATTCTCAAGCACCGGATCGCCATTATCGCTAACGACAATTTCGATCCCCGGAAAAACACCGGCATCTTGAAATCCCGGCGAAAACTCGATGCTGCCATTACCATTACCGGTATCGCTAAAATTGCCGAAACCCGGTAAATTATTCACGGAAAGTGTCAACTCATCGCCATCCGGATCGCTTGCGGATATTTGTAGCAAAAGTGTATCTCCTTCCGGCAACGTTTGGTTTGCAATCGCCGCCAAAACCGGGGCGCGGTTGATATTGTTTACCGTCAGCAGAAAAGAATCCATATCGAGCAACAGGGGATTATCGCCATCCGTTGCGGTAATTTCGATATCCGGGTATAATCCGGCATCATCAAAATTAGGCGAAAAGCGAAGCGTGCCGTTGCCATCGCCGTGATCGGTAAAACTGCCAAACGGCGGCAAATTCTCCACAGACAGGTTGATCGGAGAATTATTGGGAGAAGTAGCGGAAATGTTGATATCCAAAACCTCACCTTCGTTCATTGTTTGGTCGGAGGTTGCTGCAAGAGATGGCGGCGCACCAATGGCAAACTCGTTAATGCTAACGGAAGTGCCTTCGCTATTGGTTACCGAAATCGGGCCGCTGGCAGCACCTGCCGGAACTGTGGCGTGAAGCTCGTTACCGGAAACCACCGAAAAATCGGTTGCCGGGATGCCGTTAAAGGCCACAGCAGTCGTTCCGATAAAATTAAGGCCGCGGATGACAACGGAGGTACCTGCCAAACCGCCGGTGGGCGAAAAGGAAAAAATAACCGGCTTTACCTCACCGGGGCTAAGGTAGTTATGAAAGTAATATCGGGAGATATGATCGCTGGCCAGCACTAAAAAACCGGTGGTATTATCGATACATTGTTTGGTGGATGTCACATTGTTAATGCCGTTATCGTCCTCGCTGGCAATTACCGGAATACCCATGCCTGGCGAAAAGGAAATATCATTGATGCCGGTTACTTTCATATAAATCACATCCTGGCCGGATGGCCCGCGGTCGCTGGTGGCAAACACGTAGAGTAATTCGTTTTCGTGGTCGATCAGCACAATCGGGCGAGTATGGCCTTCCTGGCCGTTGGCGACTTCCGAACGTGTCCAAACACCGCTGGAATCGCGTTTCAGGAGATAAACCAATGGTTTGGTGCCGCCGAGGCTGGTTTTAACGGATGCATAAACTGCGCCGCTGCTATCGCAAGCTGCTTTCAAATTGATGTGATTATCGGAAACCGCACCGAGCGAATTGTCTTCCAGGGCTTCTTCCCGCGCCTGCCAAACCGAATCGGGATCGCTATCGTGGTGAACGGCAAAATAGCTTACTTCGTCGCTCTGGTTGCTCCACATAACACCGATTTTATCGCCGCCGAACGCCACCAGGGTAGAAATATCATTTTCCGTGCCGGTATTACCGCCTTGCACCGGCAATGTGAATGGCTCTCCCCAGGTTAAATCATTTAGCGTGCTGCGGTTTATTTTGACCTTACGATTTTCGATCCAGGTAATCCAGAGTTGCCCGCTGGAATCTTTATCGATAACCAGGGTTTCCGATTTGGAACCGTTAACCAGCACCGGGAACCCGGAATCCAACGTGTATGTTCCACCGGCGTAGCTAAATCGGTAGAGACGCGCCGAATTACTTTCGGAAGTCGGGCCGGCATCATCCTTATCATAAATGTGGGAGACGATGTATAAT
>CAXHHS010000284.1:0-8019 GCA_964015645.1 uncultured bacterium | reverse complement strand
TTTTGATATGAAGTTGTTTTCGATCGCTTGTCGCATGTTTGTTGCCAGGCGATTCACTTTTTTCGGCAATTCGTTCATCATGGTATCACTTTTTCCAATAAATTCAAAATCACCCAATACAATTTCTTGCTTTTGGAAATCATATTGAAACAAATCAATAAGAATGGTTGAATCCACAATCGACACCGCACCAGTCAGAACAAAATCCGGCAGAGGTAAATTAGATTCGTTGAGTTTCTCAAAATCTTCACCATCTAATAAAGGGTAAAATTTATTAGTTAATACCCCTTTTAATGACTCAGTATCCCAATGTATCAAATCAATTTTTCTCGAAATATTAATGCGGCTGGCTAACATACCCAGAATCGTTTTTTCCAATTGCAAAAACGACTTTTTCTCTCCTTGCAAAGACGACTTTTCAGCCCCATCCCCACGCCGCACAAGATTTATAAGAGCCACCGTAATCTTATTTTTGAAAGGAAGTAGAAGTTCATTGGTAAACTTCTTGGCCACCAGTGCCAGGGTATCGCCCTTGGTTTCTTTATAGTCAATCGGGACTACTATTTCGAAACTGAACTCGTTTTTTCGTAAATTATATACATGTCCGAAAACCGTGATAATTTGTTCATTGTTGTCATTAGTGTCTATTTTTGTAGACGTTTTCACAGCATAGTCAAATTCTTTAATGTCACTATTTTCATATTTTGCATGTTTCAAAATCAGCAGTTTGTATTTATCAGTTTGCTCATGCCCATTCTTTGTTTTAAGATTCTCCAAAAATATTTTCTCATCTGTAAACTCCTGATTTTTGATGGTTTCTAATTTGTGTATAAGACTATCAGGAAGTTTCTCTGATTTCAGATTATCTAAAGACTGTTTGGTTAGTTTGAAACTTGTCTTAAACTTCTTGGTTTTTATTGTTACGATTTTATTTTTGACAACTTCTTTCTTAATTTCCTTTGCTAAATCGCTCATCTTTATATTATCCGAAATTTTTTCTATGTCTGAATATTGCAGAGCTAATTTTTCCTTGTCCTGGCCCATTAACACGTTTCCGAATAACAATAGTAAAATAGTAATGAGGAATGCGGATTTTTGAATATAATCTGTCGAAGACATAGGCGTTTTTCTGATATGAGCGCGTTGTTTAAAAAGTTTTTTAATATATCAGATTTCTCGCATTCGCTCGAAATGACACCACCGTCATTGTTATTTAGTCATTTCGAATGGAGCAAAGTGAAATGAGAAATCTCAAAGTCTTAATTACTTTCTAAACAGTGCTTTGAGATATTGATTGTGAAAGGTAGTTTCTTTTTATCGTCCACCGTGACCGTATCATTATAACATTCGGTTCCATCAATCTTTATAATAACTGTATGGATACCGAAAAACTCCCGTTTAGAATATCTTCCGTTAGCAAATTCGGAACCTGGAATTCTTTTACCGTCAATATATAAAACCACGTTATTGATTTGGGGAACTTGCAATCGAAGCCAACCGTGATCTACCTTCTTTAATTTAAATTCAAATCTAGAATCAGAATGTACGTTGATTGTGTCCCTAGAGTAATACGGAATAATGGATTTCCTTGTATCGATCTTTCTTATTATCAAATCATGCATTCCACCTTCTAATTTTAAACTACCCCTTGTATATCCAATCCAATTGTTCGTCGCGGCATTATAAATATCCATCGCTAGATCATCAAAGGGCTGCCCACGATTGATAGGTACAATTTTAACGTTGAATTTCAATTTATTTAAGGCGGGAATTGGTAGCGTGTCGATACCAGATTTAATAAAAATTGATTCAGTATAACCGTTAAATCCCTCTTTTGTAACTTTAAATTCATGTACCCCAATCGATAAGTCATAACGTGAATCAAGCGCATTTCCTTGTTCCACGTCATCAATATATAGGTTTGCGCCAGCGGGCAAATCCTTAATAATGACAGTGCCTAGAGGTGGGAGAATTCTGACTGTATGAATTATGGTATCTCTTGAGGATTTGACATCATGTAATTTTTCAGGGGTCTCAATACGAATATCGTTACCTCCAAAAGCAACTGTTCTATATTTTCCCTCAGGAAGCTCCCGCGTGGTGTTGAGAGAGTCTATATATTTATCAAGCTTGGTATCGTAATAACCTATATATTCATTAATTAAGGTGTCTTTTGTTTGAGTATTATATAAAACAATTCGAACTCTAATGGAATCCGGAACGACATTCATTTTAACAATATTCTTTTCCTCTACTGGCGGATTCTCCAAGTTGATGAAAAGCACTGTAACGGTAATATCAAGAAAAACAATTAATATCCCTAGATATAATTTTAAGTCCTTCTTAAAAACTTCTTTAATTATGTAGCCTAACCCAAGAAAAGTTACCAGTGTTATGATAGCGGTCCAAATATATTTCGTTGTCGATACAATTCGTAGAAAATAGTCGTTATGTTCAGCTCCGATATAAATTATAACAGCAAAAAAATATAAAAAGCCAAAGAAGGCTAAGCCCTTCCAAAACTTTTTCATGGTCAACTCCTTGTATATGCTTAATTGCCATGCGCCTGAGATTTATTATCAATGAAGACAGCTCCGGTATCTCCAGTATAAAAAAACGTTTTGCTTTTATTCTATCTTAAAATCCTAATATGGTATGCTTCCACCCCACTCCCAATTCTTAACACCAATGTAACCAATAACTTCCACGCTTTCAACTTTAAATTTGCAAACTCGAAAATAGCTCGAAAGATGTTATATAGAAATTGAAGGCGAAGTGGAGGCACTGGATTATGAAGTCCCCCCAAAAAACCAAAAAGTTTCTTTTTTCTGAATAACTTCTTTTTAACTTGATTTTAGATTTCATAATTCAATTATTTATTTTAATTTGTTTAATTAAAGTGTTGTTTTTTTATAGTAAAAGTAACTTTTTCAGGACGATTTAAAATCATTCTATCTGCTAATCAAACCCGGAGAAACTGAATGATTCACGGTATTCTTCCCCCCTTAACCACTCCTTTTATTAACGGCGAAATCGCCTTCAACAAATTTCAAGAAAATATCCAAAAGCTAAGCAGCACCGGTTTAAGCGGATTTGTGGTGCTCGGTTCCAATGGTGAAACCGCTTACTTAACCCGCGATGAAAAATTGGCGTTAATCCGGGCAGCGCGGGAAGTGGTTCCCAGAGATAAATCCCTGGTTGCCGGCACCGGCGTCGATTCTATTAAAGAAACGATTTTTCTAACCAACGAAGCCGCCAAAATCGGTGCAGATGCCGGGCTAATCATCACGCCGTCATTTTTTAAAGGTGCGATGAACCACGATGCACTTTGCAATTATTATCAAACAGTTGCCGATGCAGTTGATATTTCGGTATTCATTTACAATGTCCCTAAATTTACCGGGGTGGATATTGAACCGGAGACTGTTGCTGCATTAGCACAACATCCGAATATTATCGGGTTAAAAAACAGCTCGGAAAATATGGCACGCTTAGCGGAAATGGTTTATTTAACGCCGGATGATTTTACGGTATTGGCAGGAACCGCCTCGGTATTATATCCCGGCCTTTGCCTGGGCGCTGCCGGCGGTGTTTTAGCGCTGGCGAATATCGCTCCGAGCAAATGCGTGGAGATCCAAACATCGTTTGAAAACGGGGATTTGGAAAAGGCTCTTTCGCTACAACAGCGGATGATTGCAGTTAATAAAGCGGTAACCGCCAAATACGGCGTTCGCGGTTTAAAAGCAGCGATGGATATGTTAGGCTACTTCGGCGGAAACCCGCGCGCGCCACTCAGCCCCTTAAATCCAGAAGGCGTAAGTGACTTAAAATCAATACTTAAGAAAGCCAAACTTTTATAGGAAATCGATATGGCATTAGAAATGAAACCCGCCTGTGAAAAGTGCAAAACCGCCTTACCGCAAAACAGCGATGCCTATATTTGCAGCTATGAATGTACCTTTTGCCCGGACTGCACCAGGGAAATGAAATCTGTTTGCCCAAATTGCGGTGGGGAACTGGTAACTCGACCTAAGCGGAAAGACGCATCTTAAAATTCGCGAGTAGCGTTAGGCGCTTTCGGAGAAACTGATGAATTTCGGTATTCTGGTTTTCAACCAAGTAGAAGAACTTGATTTTGTAGGCCCCTGGGAGATGCTTACGATGTGGCGAAAAGTTGCTAATGGTCCGGAGAACTGCCTTATTGTTAGTGAGTCTCGTGAGCCGGTTACATGTGCGAAAGGTCTGTCAATCAATCCGCATATTTCTTTTTCTGATTGCCCGAAGTTGGATTACTTGCTTGTTCCCGGAGGTCAGGGAACACGAAAAGAAGTGAATAACGCGGAGTTGATCAAGTTTGTCGCTAACCAAGCGAAGAACTGCAAAGCGATCCTCTCCGTGTGCACAGGATCTTTTATTCTCCACGCTGCCGGCCTTCTGTCGGGCAAAATGGCAACAACGCATTGGGGTTCGCTAAAGCGCCTGCGAAATTTGGGCGATGTGCAGGTTGTCGAACAACGTTTCGTTCGCGACGGAACAATTTGGACCTCAGCCGGTGTATCTGCCGGAATTGATCTCATGCTTGCCTTTATTGCGAGCGTTGCTGGCGAGGAGGCAGCCGGCAAAGTACAGTTTCAGGCGGAATACTATCCGGCCCCAACAAAATATGGCGGTTTCGAGAATCATACCCAAGCGCCTGGTTATATCAAGAGCACCTAAATCTTCATATATTTTCTCATCATTCCCGGAGGCAGAGATGCACTGTTTTTACAAAGGTAGTTTGATTTGTACGCTTATTTTAATCACGGGTTTGCCAATGGCATTTTCCCAGGAAAAAGACGCCACAATGCTAACATTGGATCGCATCTTTTCTTTAGAAGAATTTGAACCGGAAGAATTTGGCCCGGCTCGTTGGATAGATGGCGGCAGCGGCTATACAACGCTGGAGCACGATGCCGAGACCGATAGCGGTAAAAACATCATCCGCTACAACACCAAAACCGGCGAGAGAGAAGTCCTGGTTCACTCTTCAAAATTAATGCCGCCCGGTTGGGAACACCCCATGCACATCGATGATTACCATTGGTCTTCCGACAAACAAAAATTGCTTATTTTTACCAATACCAAACGCGTTTGGCGAAGAAATACCCGCGGCGATTACTGGATGTTGGATTTGCAGTCCGGCAATCTAAAACAATTAGGCGGCGATGCTCAACCCTCTACGTTGATGTTTGCGACCTTTTCGCCCGATGGCAAAAAAGTAGGGTACGTTGTCAAACACAATCTCTATGTCGAGAACCTGGAATCCGGTAAAATTGTGCAGCTAACGAATGATGGTTCGGAAACCATCATTAACGGCACGTTTGATTGGGTTTATGAAGAAGAATTTGGCCTGCGAAACGGCTTTCGCTGGAGTCCGGATAGTAAGAAGATCGCTTACTGGCAATTAGATGCGGAAGGCGTGGGGGTTTTTAGCCTTATCAATAATACGGATTCCTTGTACTCGCAAGTAATTCCGATTCAATACCCGAAAGTCGGCACGACGAACTCAATTTGCCGAATTGGTATCGTAAACGCCGGTGGCGGCGAAACCAATTGGATGAAGTTGCCGGATGACCTCCGCAACAACTACGTCTGCCGCCTGGAATGGGGCGGCAATTCTGAGAAAATTGTCATTCAGCGTCTTAACCGCTTGCAAAACAACCTGCGAGTGATGTTGGGCGATATTCGCAGCGGCGAATTTACTACAACGCACTCTGAAACCGACGAAGCCTGGGTAGACGTTCGTAAAGGTAATGTTCGCTGGATCGAAAACGGAAAGCGTTTTGTTTGGGCCAGCGAAAGCGATGGCTGGCGGCATGTGTATGTGATTTCTCGCGATGGTAAAGAAAAAAAGCTAATCACACCCGGGGAATTTGATGTTGTGGAGGTGTTAAGAATTGATGAAAAGGGCGGCTGGGTTTATTATCTCGCTTCCCCGGAAAATCCTACCCAACGCTATTTGTATCGTTCTCCGCTGGATGGCAGTGGAAAAGCAGAACGAATTAGCCCGGCAGACCAGCCCGGTACCCATAGTTACGATATTTCACCCAATGCTCGTTGGGCTTTTCACACTTATTCGAATTATGATATGCCGCAAGTTATTTCGCTCGTAAACCTGCCGGGTCACAAAAAAATCCGCCCGCTGGCCGAAAATGCAGCAATGAAGGCAAATGTAAGCGCGCTGAATCGCCAGCCGGTAGAATTTTTTCGGGTGGATATTGGCGATGGCGTTGAGCTGGACGCCTGGTGTATGAAACCATACAACTTTGATCCCGAGAAAAAATACCCGCTATTTTTCTTTGTCTACGGCGAACCAGCCGGGCAAACCGTTCTCGATAAGTGGTTCGGAAATCGCTACCTGTGGCACACAATGCTGACGCAGCAAGGCTACGTCGTTATCAGTGTTGATAACCGGGGAACGCCGGCCCCGCGGGGAAGAGCCTGGCGGAAAAGTATTTATCGCCAAATCGGAATTCTGGCTTCAAAAGACCAGGCAGCGGCCGCAAAAGAAATCCTTAAAAACCGGCCATACCTGGATGCTGAACGTGTGGGCATTTGGGGATGGAGCGGCGGTGGCTCCATGAGTTTGAATATGATCTTTCGCCAACCGGAGATTTATAAAACGGCACTGGCGATTGCATTTGTTGCCGATCAGCGAAATTACGACACCATTTATCAAGAACGCTATATGGGATTGCCGGATGATAACCATGAAGGTTTTAAAAACGGTTCGCCGATTACGTTTGCTCATCAATTAGAGGGGAATCTGCTCATCGTTTACGGAACCGGGGATGATAATTGTCACTACCAAAACGCCGAAATGCTAATCAATGAATTAGTTGCGCATAACAAACATTTTTCCATGATGTCCTATCCCAACCGGCGGCACGGCATCCGCGAAGGCAAAAATACTACCCGGCATCTTTACGGCGTATTGACATCCTATTTAAATCAAAATTTACCTGCCGGGCCAATTGATCCGCCTTCGATGGAATAGAAATAAGAGGAATCATCGGAAAATCAAGCTCGATTGATATTTTCCCTTGCATAACAACATTCGGATTTGTAGCTTTGAGTGGTCGTTTGTTCACTGTTTATCTATTGAACCCTAAACCGGGAGGTTGTTATGGCAAGAGTTGTTGTATTCGTTGGTACGGAAAAAGGCGCCTTTATGCTTTCCTCCGATGAGAAGCGGGAGAAGTGGGAGATTAAAGGCCCGCTGCTGCCGGGGTGGAAAATATTCCATCTCCAATTGGATCAGCGTGCCGAACCTACCTTGTACGCCTGTGTAAATAGTTTTGTTTATGGCCCCACGATAAACATGTCAAAAGACATGGGAGAATCCTGGCAGCAAATCGAAAACGGGCCGAAGTATGATGAAGATGCGCCCGGAAAATTGAAAGACATCTGGTGCGTTGTACCGGGGCGGGAATCCGAACCAGAGACACTGTATGCCGGAGTTGCCGATGCCGGTCTGTTCGTATCTCGCGATAACGGCCAGAACTGGCAGGAATTAGAAGATATTGCCCAACACAAAACTCGCAGTGAATGGATTGGTGGTCTTGGTGGCCTCTGTTGCCATAGCATTTTACTCCATCCGCAAAATCCGAACCGAATGTGGGTTGCGATTTCCGCTGTTGGTGTGATGCGTTCTGATGACGGCGGTAAAAGTTTCAACATCGCAAACGATGGCCTGGAAATTGTTGTTGAAGCGAAAGAGCATAAAAATGTTGGTTCTTGTGTGCACCGCCTGGTTTTAGACCCGAAAAACCCCGACCGCCTTTTTCAGCAAAACCACCGGGGTGTTTTTCGCAGCACCAACGGCGGCGATAGTTGGGAGCGAATTGAAAACGGCCTGCCTTCTAATTTCGGCTTTCCGATTGCCGTAAATCCGAGCGATCCCAACACATTGTTTATTATACCGTTACAAAGAGACTATTACCGCCTGCCAAACAATGGGGAGCTTTCCGTTTATCGCAC
>CAXHHS010000283.1:0-8029 GCA_964015645.1 uncultured bacterium | reverse complement strand
GGAAGATTCATGCTGCAAACTCACATCCCCGGCTGGAGATAGGGCAAAAACATGTGATTTTAAAGAGGTATCCCGGCGGAAAAAATTGCGAAAAATAAACTGCCGGGAATTATTGATGGTAATGGCAACCGGGGATGAATAGCCGGGAGAGCCATCAAATGTAGACCAAAGCATTTCCCCGTTTTCTTTGTTGAAGGCTGAGATTGCCTCACCTTCATCGCCGCCGGTTTCGATAATAACCATATCGTCTTCGACTAATGGTGATGTGCTGAAACCGCGACGCGGCACTTTGCTATCGAATTCTTCCGGGAAAGATTTTTCCCACAATATTTCGCCGGAATTTTTGTCAACAGCAAAAAAGTTTCCCGTCGATCCCAGGGCAAAAACCTGCTCGTTGCCGATGGCAGGGGTAGAGCGCGGGCCATTGCCAAATTCATCCGTAAACATTTTGCCAACCGGCAGCCGCCAAATCTCGGCCGCATTGCTTTCTGAAAAACAAGCTAAAAATTCCGTACTATCTTCCGCGAACATGGTATAAAACTTGTTGCCGGAAACCACAATAGTAGAATAACCGGTGCCGATTGCTGTTTTCCAGAGTTGCTTTGGGCCTTCTTGTGGCCATTCTGTTGCCAGGTTTTGAGTATTCGATATCCCATTGCGATTCGGCCCGCGATATTGTGACCAGGCATCGCTGTCATTTTCTTCGGCGAACAAAAAAGCTGTTAAGACCGGTAACCATAGTCCTGCTGTCAACCATAACAAAACGAATCTTAAGTTCGGTAATCTCATCGTATCCTCAGTTTGTCTTTTTCGTTTTCAAAATGAGGATCAATATAGGTTTATGAAGGGAAAAAATCAAATGGAAGGGTTTAAACGTGGTACGTATTGCGTATTATGTAAAAAAACAACAACTTACGCATCGGAGTTTACCCTGGGCTTGTCGATGGGCATCACGTTAATCATTCCGAAGAAGCGTTCCGACCCACTCCGGCTCGCGAGGTTCTTTCGCAAACTCGATTCCTTTATCCATTGCCCAGCGAATCAGCCAGGAAATGCCTGAATTGCCAACATAATTATCCGGTGTTTGGTAGGTGCTGTCTGCCAACGCCTCTTCGAGTGTAATAAATTGATAGCCACGGCGCTTCATCATCACTGCCAGCGTATCCAAATGATCGGCATTGATCAAGTTGACGTGAAGCAGCAAAATTTGCGGGATTTCTCGCTGAAACATTTTTTGAGATAGGGTTTCATAGTATTCGAACATCGTTTCCATGTATGGGATTTAAGCATCCGCGATTTTTTGCATGGTAGCGCCATCTCCGCGGTTTTTTGCCCGGGCATAAACAGCGGCAAATACCCATTCCTGGTTGTCAATTGTTACCGGTGCATTTTGATAGTTGTGGTCGGCTAAAAATGCTTCGATAGCGCTTTTGGAGGTGTCTGTATTACCGGCGTGCAAAT
This sequence comes from uncultured bacterium, assembly GCA_964015645.1. Lineage (GTDB taxonomy): Bacteria > Calditrichota > Calditrichia > RBG-13-44-9 > J075 > CAXHHS01. The sequence goes on along the minus strand of CAXHHS010000283.1, from coordinate 6,568 downwards.
ACGGGTAGCGAAAAAATTTTGATTGTTGCCCATATTTTTCCAGCATGGGTTGTAAAACCGTTTCGCCGCGCAGAATATCCGTTTGATATTCTGCTACCGGTGTGCGGTTCAAATCTATATGCGAATGGGTATGATTGCCAAGTGTTGCTCCTGCGTTTAACCAAAGATCATAAATCACTTGTAATTCGCTTTTGCCAAACGTTTCGCAATTTCTACTTTCGACCACGAATCCGGCTACCGGCATTTGATGGGCTTTGGCAGTTTGTAATAAGCGTTGGGAAACCCATTTCAAAGAATCAAAATTGCAGCGAAAACCTTCCGGCAATGCCACGCCGGGTAAATCGTCAAATGTAACGGCAACGCGCCGGTGGTTTTGCGTTTCCGGGGGGGATTCCTGCGAATAGGCTGCGGTTGCCTGTAATATCATCAATACATAAATCGTCAACTTAAATAAAAAACAAGAAATCATTTTGCCCATAGTTATTCTGCCGCAAAAATTAGCAGGTTTATTTTTCGATTAATTTTGTAGAGAAGAAAAGTCTATAAAATTCTCCGGGTTAAGCGGTTTGTCGCTTTTGCGAAGTTCAAAATGTAAATGCGGTGCAGTGGAAACCCCGGATGAACCGACAAGGCCAATTAAATCGCCCGCTTTAACTAATTGGTCTTCTTTTACCAGAATGGTATCCATTTGGGCATAACGTGACGTGTAAGCGCCCCGGTGTGCCAAATCGACTAGCAAACCATAATTTCCTTTCTCTTGCGCAAATCGAACAATGCCATCGGCGGTGGCATAAATTTCAGTACCTTTTTGGGCGGCAATATCAATCCCTTTATGAAACCGAACATCCTTCTCAACCGGGTGTTTTCGATTTCCGTAAGCGGAGCTTATATAACCTTCAGTAATTGGCGAATATAGCGCTATACTTTCCGAATCCTGCCCCTTTGTTTGATGATGAAGCTCTCCGGTTGTCTTTCGCGGAAAAGAATCGAAGGTGATATAATTTTCAGGATTTTGCAATTCATCATCCTTAAACAACTCAAAATGTAGATGCGGAAATTTGCTTAACCCGGTGCTGCCGACCTTGCCGATTTTTTCACTGGCGTTCACAATTTGCCCCTTCTCTATTAAAATGGTATCCAAGTGGGCATAAATCGTCTTAAGGCCATTATCGTGCTGAATGGTTATTTTCTTTCCATAACCGCCGTTTTTCGCAGCAAATAGAACAATGCCCTCGGCAGCGGCAAATATATCAGACCCTCTTTCCGCGGCAATATCAATTCCGCGATGAAACTGAACGATTTGATCCGAAGAACGAATGACATTGCCAAATGTGGCGGTAATTGTTCCTTCTTTTAATGGGGATGTAATCTCAATACCGGTATCTTCAACTAATCGCACGGGTTTAATTTCGCTTGCCGTTTGCTCGTCTGCCACAGGTTCGCTGTTTTCCTGGTGGCAACTCATTGGTAAAACGAACAATCCCAATAAAATAATGATTAAATTTGCTGTAACTCGATTTTGAAGTTTCATTGGTTGGCCTCCTTTAATTTCCGCTAACCGTTGTTGAAATTTTTTACGTTGATTGCCAAAAGACGGCAAAAATCCAATCCCTTCCATTCCGATTAAATTCATTTTTAAAACCTTTACCATACTGTTTCCATAATGAACGGGAGAGATGATATTCTTTTCCAGCACCAGCCGATCACAAATACGTTCTCTTGCAGCATTTATTTGGCTGTTTGCATACCAGGTAACCGGGTAAAAGAAGTAAGTTAACTGTATGATATTCTGGAGCTTAATCCAAAAAGAATCAAAGCGTTTAATGTGCGCCATTTCGTGAGCGATAATCGTTTCTATTGTTTTGAAATCAGCATTTTTGAGCACCATCTCCGGAAGGTAGATAACCGGGTTTATTACGCCAATTGTGAACGGGGATAAAAAATCTCCCGATGAAACCAGCCGAACATTGCGTTCAATGTTAAAGTGTTGCCGCCAATTTTTAACGATTATTTGCAATCCCGGAATTGAAATTACCCACGATGATTTTATTAGTGTGCGAAATCGAAAAAGGCGTTTCCAGTAGATTCCCGCAAAAATCAAAAAACCGGCTAACCAGAGGAAAAATAATACTGATTTCCAGGAAAACTGAATTTGGTTTCCGTTTGCCGGTTCATCGTGTGAAAGAACTTCATTTTCTAAGAGCTTGCTGTTTTCGAAGTCTATAAAAACCGGCAATATTTCATCCGAGTGAAGATTTTTATCCTGGGTAAAAATAGAATAAAATGTGGTGGAAGTAAGTGAAATAAAAGGAGTGTTGCCGGCTAAGTTTTGCAAACTGATCGGTAGTGATAAATCCGTCGGTAAAACCAGCCTAACAAATATCAATGTCCAAAGGCCAAACTGTAAATAGGGAAACCGCTTTTTGAGCAATGTAGAGAGAATATAAATCGGAATAAAAATAATGAGTGTGTAAAAAATTTCCTGTTGAAGGAATGATAGAAACATCGCGCTTAATTGCTCGAACCAAATCAAAACAGCTTCCATTATTTTTTTCCTTTTGAGTCGTCAGTTTGTTCTTTTAAAAGTCTGGAAAGTTCTTCGATTTCCTCTGGCGTTAATGATTTACTGCGGGCAAACAGGGAAACAACTGACCCGTAATCTAATTCCAGAACGCGGTCTGCAAAAAACTGCACCAGTTTTACTAACCCGGCAGGTCGCGATACCAGGGGTTTATACAGAAAAACACCATGAAAATTCTCCCGGTTAAGCAATCCCTTTTTTACCATGCGATCCATCATCGTTTTTGTAGTGGAGTACGCCCAATTGTAGGTTTCGCTAATTTGGTCATGTACTTCGCGCACGCTCATTTTACCATCTTGATCACGCCATAAAGCCTGGAGGATACCATACTCAGCTTTGGAAAGGTCGGGAATCGTTTTATTCATATAAATCTCGTTTTCATCTACAAGTTAATCGTTTTGTTACAACGTAACAATAATGCTAAATGTAAACAAAAAAAGATAAAACGCAAGGATTTTCAAAAAAAATAATGAAGGGGTTTAACGGATAGTTTTTATTGAGGTTAAAAGATTTTAAAATCGAGCCTGGGTGCTGCGAGTATGTGAAGAAAGAAGCTGCTTTTGCGCCATTAAGGCGTTATAGGCATCCACGATATATGATATACGAAGCTTTTCCGGCTCTGTCATCATACGGCGAAAGGTGCCGGATTTTCCGATATAACGTATTTCCGTTTGGCCGACTTCTGCTACTTTTCGGAGCATTTCCAAATCTTTGGAGGATACTTGCGCATCGTACCACTCCCAACTACCACGAGGTCCTTTGCCGCGCTCCATGCTGCCATACAAAATGGAAATCGGGTAATCTTTTTCCGCAACATGGATTTCATAAGATTCAATATTCAGTGGTTTTTCGCCGGTGTAGTAAATTCTCATTCGCAGCCAAACATCGCCTTCATCATTTTTGCCGATGTATGCTTCCAGACTGTTTTTATAAACATAATGAGAAACGTTTTTATTATAATGCCAGGTAATTTGCTGCCGGTTGTCGTTAACCGTACGTAGTCTTTCAAAGGCTTTTTCCAATCGCTCGCGATTTTCTTTTGCAAGCTGTTCTTTATTTACTTTCGGAGTTGATGATTTTGAGCGAGAGCTGCGGAATTTGGTACTTCTGGCCGTGGTTTTTTTGATGTCAGAAGATTTGGAAGCGGATGGAGTATTCTGAGCGACAGTTTTATCCGAAGCATCGGATTCTAAACCGGCGAGAATATCTTCCGCTCGTTTGGCGTATAAAGAGCCGGGATATTTTGTGTTTAAGGAGTCTGCATATTGACGAGCTGAATCATAATCACCCCGTTGATACGCATTCATAAATTCGGCTAATAATTCCGGGGCGTTATCACCACTATCTTCATATAATGAATCGGTTGGCGACCAATCTGTGGTTATTTCACCATTTTCCGGGCTGTATGTTACCAAAAAATAGGTGATTAAAATGACGTAAGCAAACAGGAGCGCCCCGGTTAATATCAATCGCAGGCGTGAATTCATAAAAACTTCCTTTCAAACAAAAATTGATCTTTCCAACGCCAAATCCCTGGGCAAAATAAAAAATCTGCACTGCAACAATTTTGATCTAATCAAGATAACCAAAAAAAAATTATTTATCAATCTCCAATAAAATCAATAATATAATACCGAAAAATTCTACTCAAACAACTTGCCGGTTAAAATGATCGCAACAATATCCTCAAAAAATAAATGCGATCATCTTGTCTATTTGGTCTTATTTCGTTAACATTTTAAAGAGTTGGGTTGAGTTTTCAACCTAATTAACCAAGTTTCATTAAATGTAGGGGAACTACTATGCAAGTATTAACCACAACAGTTGCCAGGGTGTTATTTGCGCTTCCATTTGGCATATTTGGTTTTTTCCATTTTGCGAACGGAAGTGCGATGGCTGGTTATGTGCCATCCTTTATACCTGGGGGAGTATTATGGGTATATCTTACCGGTTTGGCGCTTGTTTTAGCCTGTATCAGCATTATCATTCAGAAGTATATGAAATGGTCTTGTATGATGTTAGCAGTGATGCTGGCGCTTTTTATTTTGTTGATTCATTTACCCGGCGCTATGGCGGGAAATGAAGCATCGGTGCCGGCTTTCTTAAAAGACCTCGGCTTAACGGGTGGTGCATTAACTTATGCAGGTCTTGCTAAAGACTAATTAAACTCCCCATTTAAAGTTTTTTATTATATCTACCCGCCTTCGTACCTGTTGGCGGGTATGTTTTTATTGGATTTGCGAGGGGGTTTTCATGTTGCAGAATTTTACATTTCGAGATAATCGGCATCGTAAAAGAACAATCGAAATACTTTTTGAAAACGAGCATTTATTAGCGGTTAATAAACCCTCCGGGTTGCCGGTTATTCCCGACCGTTGGGATTCTACATTGCCGAATCTCCGTGATCTGGTACAGCGAAAATATCAGAGCATTCTTTCTACCCCAAAACAACTAATTTGGGTTGTGCATCGCATTGATGCGGATACCAGCGGCGTCGTATTGTTTGCCCGCTCCCCGGAAATGCACAAAGCATTAAATGTGCAATTTGAGAAACAGCAAATCAAAAAAATCTACCTGGCAATAACGCGAGGATACCCGCCACAGGAAAACGGGGTCATCAACCAACCGATTCGAAAGCATCCCAAACGACAATATCTTATGCAGGTTCATCCCAATGGTAAACCTTCTGAAACCCACTATACTGTTTTGGAAAAACTGAAGCGATATTGCCTCTTAGAACTCTCGCCGAAAACCGGTAGAACCCATCAAATTCGAGTGCATCTAGCAGCCTTAAATTACGCCGCTGGCAATCGATCCATTGTATGGTTCGGCGGAGCCAATTCGGCTTTCGGATTTTAAACGGCGATTTCGAGAGAATAAAAATATTCCATCTGAAAATCGCTCTTTAATCGAAAGGCTTACGCTCCATGCCAAAAGTCTTGAGTTTCGCGACCCGTTTACCGGCACACGGCGTTTCTTGGAAGCGCCGATCCCGAAAGATTTTTCAGCTTTGCTTAAAGCGCTTCGCAAGTGGTCAAAGTGGAACGTTTTTTCCCACAAAGACGGAACACAAACTCCGTTTCCGTCTTTGTGGGAAAAAACGTTGTTTTCATAAATCAATATATAACAATTGTTTACGGTTGTTATATATCCGCATTGGTATTATTTTTGTTCCTTTTTTATGATTTCAGCAATTTTACAATTTAGACTGTTACCAATAAATCACTTCGGGATTATCTACAAGGTTGAAATATCAAATATCAATAAAAGAGTGGTGGAATTTGTAAGAGCAGTTACTGAATATTCTCGTAAATATGCCGATGAATAGAACGTAAGATTTAGATTTGAACTTAAGGAAGGCAATAGCGTTGAAAACAAATTATGAAGAGTTAAAAATTATTATCGTTTAAAATTTTGAAAACCGATCATGTCGATTCTAAACTTTTTTTAATTACCCGCTTTTTTACCTTGCAAAAAAACGATTTGCGCTATACTTTATTTTCAAGAATTATATAACTTTAAGAGGAATTATTACAAATGGAAAAGCCCGCCTTCCGTAATTTTCTAATCCCTTCCTTCTTCTTTTTGATCGTTTTTTACTTGTATCCGTTATTTGCACAAGGGTACTATTTTGGCCGGAATAAAGTTCAGTATACGGACTTCGATTGGCAAATTTTAAAAACCGAACATTTTGATATTTATTACTACCCGGAAATGGAAGAATTGGCGGAAAGGGGCGCTCATTTTGCGGAAGAAAGTTATAATTACCTCGAAAATAAATTCAACTTTGCAGTAACTCGTCGTATCCCGCTCATTTTTTATAGCAGCCATTTACATTTTCAGCAAACCAATGTTACTCCCGGGCATATTCCGGAAGGGGTCGGTGGTTTTTTCGAGTTTTTAAAAGGGCGGGTTGTTATTCCCAGTAATGGCAATATCAACCACTTTCGTAAAGTTATTCAACACGAATTAGTGCATGTTTTTATG
>CAXHHS010000282.1:0-8041 GCA_964015645.1 uncultured bacterium | reverse complement strand
GATGCAATGGAGTCTCGTGGGCTCGGAGATGTGTATAAGAGACAGCCCCTGCATCGTTCGCTGAACGCGTCACGATGCTGCCCCCTCCTTATCTAAGGCGGAGAATTTTTGAATAATCGAATTTGCCAATAATATCTTTCAGCGTGGGCCTATTCCTCAATATTCAATCGTCTCATTCACTCCCATCACTTTTCCTTCAAGGTTTTTTCCATAAACTTTTTTTACAAATTCCTCCGGATTAACCTCAATCACCGGAAAAGTGTTGTAATGTACCGGAATATAGTATTTGGCTTTCAAAAACTCGGCAGCTTTTACCGCATCGTCGATGCCCATGGTAAAATTATCGCCGATGGGGAGGGCGGCGATGTCAATATCGTTCATCTCGCCGATGAGCTGCATATCCAAAAACAGCCCGGTATCTCCGGAATGGTAAAATGTTTTGCCATCCATTGTAATCAGCAACCCACTGGGTTCGCCCATGTAATCGCCATCCGGTGTGGAATTGCCGTGGTGGGCAATAGTAAGCTTAACGCGACCAAAGGGGAAATTGTATCCACCGCCAATATGTAGGGGATGAGATTTGGTGCCCTTGCTTTGGCAGTAGTTTGCTAATTCAAAGGTCGCGATGACAGTGGCATCGTTGTTTTTGGCGATCTCAATACTATCACCGAGGTGGTCGCCATGCGCATGGGTAAGCAACACATAATCACATTTGATATCTTCCGGCTTTGTTTTCGCCAGGGAATTGCCGGTTAAAAACGGGTCGATGAGCAGCTTATGGCTGCTGCCTTCCACTAAAAATGCAGAATGACTTAAATAGGTGAGTTTTGGCATGGTTGGCTCCTTTTTGGGTTTGTTAATAAAATGATGTAATGATAAACTATATAAAGAAAGACAGTTGAGTTAGAAAAACTACTGGTCTTTCAGATAAAATTCAATATTTTAAAAAATTTTACTATTAAAAAGATTCTTTTAATTTGCTAAATTAAAAAAGTCGAGTGCTTTTAGGTTTCTTAACTCCGACCTTTAACAATAAAAAGTGAAGTTAAAGGATCATCATTAATATTACTTTTCTATGTTTTCTTAAGCTAAAATTTACAAATCTTAACACTGATAATGTCAATGTATAATAAAGAACACTTAAAAATTCTCAAACAAGGGGTTGAGGTTTGGAATGAATGGAGAAAAACTGATTTGGGAATAATACCTGATCTCAGCGGTGTAAATTTAAGCGGTAAAGATTTGAGTGGTATAAACTTTCTTGGTACAATCCTATTGGGGGCAAATCTTTGTGAAGTGAAGTTAGCTGGAGCAGATATCTCTGGAGCAGATCTCCGAGAATCTAACCTTAAATTAGCAAATCTACAAAAGGTAAGCCTTGAAGGTTCGAATCTCAGGAACGCAAACCTCTATAAAACAAATCTCGAAGATGCAAATATCAACAATGCTTTTCTGTTTAGAGCAAATCTCAGCGAGGCAACTCTTAATAAATCAAATGTTTGTAGAGTTGATTTGCGTGAGGCAAATTTGCAAAAAACGGATTTAAGAGAAGCGAATATTAATGGGACATACTTAGTATTGTCAGATCTCAGGAAAGCCGATTTGAGTGGTGCAGATCTCAGTAATGCAAACCTGAGTGGTGCATTTTTTTACAGGACGAAGCTTCGTCTTGTTAATTTTAATGGAGCACATTTCAGGGGGGTGAATCTAATTGGAGTGAATCTCCGTGGGACGGATCTAAGCGATGAAAATCTTAGTGGTGCCATTGTTGATGAAATTACTCTTTTTAAGTCTCGTAAAATTAAAGGCTGTCAGATTGGCATAAATGGCATTTGGTGTAAAGAAACCGATTCCGCAGCATTGATGACGTTAACACCTTTAGGTAATTCCATGCAAGGAGCTAATCCCGAGGCAGTAATCGAAAGTCTAAAACGTGCCAGAAACTTACATGGGTTTTCAATGACCTTAGCTGGATCGGTTATTTTGATTTATGTATTGGGCCTTGAAAAGATAAAGTTTGGTGCTATTGATATTGGAGAAATTACCCCCGGTAATTTTGGGTTGTTGGCCATGCCTTTGACTGTAGGTATTTTAACAATAGTAAGTATCTTCATGAAAGATGCACTAAATGGTACCCGATATTTACAAGACCGTAAATCTGCAATGACCGTAGGAAGCTTTCCTTGGTTGCTTAACAAATACACAAGGGAGATTTTTGATAAAATTATATCGTTCTTTACACGATTAGTTATGACTTTTCATCCACTAGCTTATATGTTTTATTGGGATAAATGGGAAGTGATACCTAAATGGTTTTTTATACCGTTAATGATTTTTCTGTTAATTCTTAGCGGTTTGACTTTTCTTCTTTCCGAACAATTTCAAAAACCTATTCTTTTTGATAGACAAACCGAAGAAATACAAAAAAGTGAAATAGAAAAACTAACGGAAGCAATGAAAGAGCAAACCACGAAAATAGTCGAGCTTATTGACTTGTTTAGGCCAATTAAAGGTAATGGTGAAAGAAAGCAGTCGTGAAGATGGGACTAATTAGGTAATTGCATTCAAATAAACCTTACTTTTTGGTGCAATATATCATTCCCGAATATAATAATCGGGCATCTAAACCCTTGATAGATAGATTCCCGCTTAAAACATACGGGAATGGTAAAAGTGCCGATTTAATAATTGTACTTACTTAGATATTAAATTGTTTGTTGTTTTTGATTACACATAATATTTATGAAACTTTAAATTCCAAAAGTCCAATGAAGGGCCGTTGGATTTTTGTCCTTCTTTGTCTTCATCCTCTTTGTAAAAAAAGACCATCCCTATTCGGTGGTCGATTGAGAATACCTGCTTACCTTGTATCCTCTGAATCAACGGAAAAAAAGTACCAGTATTGATATACATCCGCATCTTTCCATCAGGCGTGCCGGAAAAATATTCTCTTTTTGCTTTATGTGTATGCCCGTAAACCACGTATTGAATTTTTTTCATATCCGGGGAATGGTGGTCTTCCCATTCCATTAGCGCACCGGCGGTTTGATCATCCACTTCTCCGCCGCCCAAAAAAACTTCGAAAACTTTTTGAAAGAAAACTGTTTGGAAAAAGGGCACCTTCTTTTCTAACGAGTACCGGAATTTGTCCGGGTTCTTTGGGTTGAACGCTTTGTGGACAACTTTTTCGGAATAGGACATGTGTTTAAGCATAATCTGGAATTCATCCAGGCTCTTTTTGGAGAGCACTTTGTGGAATAATTTCAACGAATCTATGATATCGCCGGAAACAAGTAAGTACGGCGCCATTCTATCCCAAAGTCGGGCAACCTGTGATTCTAGCGTGTTGTTCAACGCCTTTAACATGCTCTGGCGGATCATGTTTTCATATTTTTGGGATTGATTTTGGGTAAACCAATCAATCCAATGAAACACATCCGTTATCGGCTGAAGATTATTGACATCCATAAAATTATTCAGAAATTCAACATCGGGTTTTTTGTTAGGATCAATTGTTTTCCCAAGGTAATAAATCAAGCCGGACATTAATTCGGCGTTAATAACTTCTCCGATTGCCATAATTTTATAAGCATCTTTATGAAAGCGCGGTAGATTCTGATTTTTATTCAGCACTTTGTTGGAAAATTCCCAACCATGAGTATTTTCATCCCATTCATGACCGTGCCGGGCAAGAACGCCATACTCCGGCGCAAACAGTTTGCTGTGGAAGCAAACCTCGATTGGCTTGAATTGCTTTTTAATCTTTTCCCGTAAATCTTCGAAATTATGCAGTGCTCGATCATTGTCTCCTATAATATATGTAATTTTTATTTCTTTGCCTGTTCTATTCGGTAGTTGTTTAATCTTGTCAACAAATATTTGACTCGAAGATGTAGAAAAAATACTCTCAAGTATCGCCATGTATTGTTTCTGAATTTTTCTTTCATTATTATTCATAGCCGTTTCTAAATTAAGGTTACCATTCCAAGGCCGCTCATCGAAAGTAGTATTTCTTAACCACCAATCTGTTCGACACAGATCAAATATATCTCCCAATAAGACCAAATGAATATCATTTACATCTTTCTTTTTTGCCCTTACCTCAACTTGTTTCATTATAATATTTTCTAATATATCAGGATCCACATTATCAGAGATCGTTTCATCTGAAATATTAACATCACTAAAAACGACTAACATTTATCCTCCACATTACTTATTGGTACTTAAAGTTTTAAAGGATTTGTTTAACAATTTAAAACATTACATATCTTTCAATTAAGCTTGATTTGTTATATTTTATAAGGAAAATTTATTAACGATTTTGTTTTATTTGTAATTTAAAGCTGGATTCCATTTAATCAATAATTGATTCGGAAATAATTTAAAAAAATATTGTTCTGAGGATAGTTTGATTTATCGAACTTCCATTTCTGAGCTGTCTCGCAGAACCTCATGCGGAATGGAATTAATTCCATGGCGATGTAGCGACAGACAACTTCGGCTGACATTTAATAACAATCCAGCCATCTTGTTATCTTTTCCGCACTTTGCGCACCGTACCTTTTTCAATAACTTCACCTTCCTGGATCACCGGTTGAGCTTCGACAAAAACTTGATCGCCATCTTCCACCACGCCGAGCATACGATATTTTTCTTCCAGCGACTTTTCCCAGGTAAATTGCTGCGGTTTTTCCGGCTGCCCGTTGATAAAGGCCGGTTCCCCTTCCACTCCTTCCAGGCCAATGTTGCGAGCAATTAGCAGCACCTCTGCCGCAGCCTCCGGCAAAACCTCCGCAGAGCTTTGATGGATTTTGTGCAAACAGCGTCCTAATTCTTTCGGTATCAGAGTTTTTCCCAGAATAGATTTTGGCGCTTTTGATTCCGTTTGTTCCAGCAGCGATTTTAGAAAATCCAGAGCATGATTCAACCAGGCATCAAACATTATCCGCACATTTTTTTGATATGCCGGCCGATCAAACTCCGGTCTTCGCACACTCATTCGCAAAATAAAAACAACTGAGATGTAAAGAAAAAAGCGCTTCAGTAACCTTAACAATCCCACGCCGGGAATGCCAACACGCAACGCACTCCAAATTGCGCCAATACCGGAAAATTTGCCGAACAGGATGGCAACTTCCGCTGCCGTGGCAACGCCTAAAGCGCCTTGCAAATAACGCCGCACCTTCTTGTTTTCCGAAGCGTACCACATTAGCAGCACCGTTCCACCGGCGCCAATTAACATGCCGAGGGCATAACCGGTGTTGGGATCATCCGTTAAAAAATTAAATAGCCCGGATAGCAACAGTGCACCGATAAAGGTTCCTACAACTACTGCAAAGGCCAGTTTAAATCCATTCAATCGCTCGTTAAATGTAGGAGCCGGCAGCGGCAACGGGTGGTTTTCCATCCAGGTAGAAAGTTCCAGCTTAATCAATCCGGATTTACTCTTAAGATCCTCGCCTGTAGAAACCGCCTCATTCAAAAATTTTTCATTTGCCAATGTTTCCTGAAAAACCGATGCCGCCGTATTTTGTGCCTCACGAAACTGGCTTTCATTGGGGAAATCTTTTTCCGGCAGCTTGCTAACAAAACCGGCAACCGCGCGATCCAACAGGTGTATTTTCGCGGAATCGGGTTCTTCGGTGATTTGTTTGTTGCGCTTAAACATATTATCTCCGCACATTGTTATGCGTAAAAATAATACATTAAATCACGAGTAAAAAACAACTTGTTAGATTTCAGCACATTTTTATTCCCCGGAAAGCCTGCTAAACAATTCTATATTTATATTTTTGATATCAAATCTTTCCGGCGTTTTCTCGACATAGATATTTATAAAATGAAGTTTTATTTTCATTGTAGCATTTGCTTGTTCCAGTATCATTTCTTTTCCCGGAATTTGCAGCGAAGGCTGGGATTGGCCATACTTATTATGCAACTCATTAATCATTTCAGTAATCGAGAGTCGAATAAGATTCCCGGGAAATCGTTTGTTTTCAATATCGATAATGCCAGTTATTTGATTAAATGAAAGCGTTAACGTTTCGCCGGCGATTGATACCGTTTTTACAGTATCAGTGTAACTCAAAAATATTGATCGCGTGAAATGATCGTACCCCTGAATATTGATTGTGCTTTCCCGGTTGCTCACGAAATCAAAATGAGTGGCCGCTTGTTGCTGCCATTTTTCAATATAGGATATTCCCATCAGCTGAACGATAGCGGCAGGTGTGCGATGCTGGACATATACTTGAGTCGAATCATCTTTTTCATTGGCTACTAATTGCAAATCTTCTTCGAAAAGCGGTTGCAGTACATTCACGCCGTAATTGTGATAGAGATAGGTAACAATCGCGCTAATTTCCTTTTGATCTTCGAAATCAAGCTCCTGGGATGTTTTTTGGATTTTATCATTCACCAAAATCCCGGTTTTAGCGAGGTAATTTTCCAAGCGGCTAAATTGGCTCCACTTCGAAATTTGAAACGCTCCCCAGGGGCCGCCAGAAGCCAGGAAAGCCAGCAGACACAGCGTTATTGGAATAAATTTAATGGTTTTCGATTTGCTGATTAAAAAATAAAGAACGGTGACCGACAACCAAAGCGCGAGGATCAGCACAAAATAGCGATTTTCCGTAATGCCGTAATCGGAAATCCGCCGCCAAATTGCCAGCACCAGCATTATAACCAGCGGAATTAGCGCCACGTAATACCATTTTGCAAAAGTAGCAATCCACTTGTTTTTTTCTTGATTGCGAATGGGATGCACCAGCAAAATTGCCAAAATTCCGGTGACGGAAAATCCCAATACCAGGTTTGCGACCCATCCTCGCGGCCAATTTTGCTCTAAAATAATTTTGGCTTCATAGGCATAAAGAATAGCAAGATAAATAAACACCAGCGGCAGCAAAATGAATTGAGTAAAGACTTTTAACCCTTTGGGATAACCGGTTTTTTGTTCTAACGAATCCAAATCTTCGGGAATTCCGCTCAGAAAAAACCAGGTGTTAAACACCCCGGCAAGTAAAAACCAGAGTTGCCCATAGCGCTCATCTTTAACATCAACGCCAAATAGATGCTCAACAGCTTGCAGAGCAATTACCAACCCGATGTAAAGCACCCCGGAATACAGCGCGGCGGTTAAAAATCGCAAAAACAGTGTTTTGTTAAATTGCCAAAACCCGTTTTCCTCACCGGTTTTAAGAAATGGTGCGAACGCTGCCAACAGGTGCAAGCCAATATTCAGTAGAAAAAATCGAATTGCATGATGGCGGGGCGGGGAGAATACATCCGGTGGTAGAGTTATAAAATATAATATTAACAGAAACGCCCCGGTAAGGTTTACAATAATAGCGGTTTTTTGAGATAATTTTTGTTTTTCGCAAAAAACTGCTATTGCCGTAAACAACGGTAACCCGAGTGCGCCAGTCAGCAACAGGTTTTCGAGAGAGCGTCTCATTTCAGTCTCGTCGCCATACGCAGGGTCGATGGTTAAAATCGCGGCCACAGTTGCAATTACAGCGCTTATTAACACAAACGGAAACCGGCGGAGTGTTTTTAAAGCCTCTTGTGTGATGCGTTGTATTGATGGAAGTTTGATTTTTTTTACCTCGCTCTAAATTTTACTTATCCGGCGTTTAAATCCCCTGCTCATTATAATGCTTTTCTAAAGTTTCAATAAAGATATCAAATCCAAAAGAATTTTCGACACGGTTTCGTCCGGCAAAACCCATTTGATGGCACAACGAGGGATTCTCTATTAGTGCCAACATTTTTTTTGCCAATTGATCAGCATCTTTTGGCGGCACTAAAAGACCTGTTTCGCCATCGATCACAATCTCCGGAACTGCGCCGCTGTTGCTGGCGACGACAGGCAGTTGCATTGCCATCGCTTCTAATAATGTGTTTCCGAAAGATTCCCGGTAGGATGGAAACGCCAGGATATCCATTGCCGACAGCATCCGGGGAATATCTTTTTGAAAGCCCGTGAGAATCTGTCTCTTATACACATCTCCGAGCCCACGAGACTCCATTGCATCTC
>CAXHHS010000281.1:0-8092 GCA_964015645.1 uncultured bacterium | reverse complement strand
ACCAAGAAGCTCGTCGGCAGCGTCAGATGTGTATAAGAGACAGGGAATATTCAAACCACTTTCGAGGTTACGAATCATTCGCAGTGATAAATTTCGTCTGCCATTTAACACTTCCGAAACTTTACTTTTACTGCCAATAAACACCTCTAAATCTTTTTGCTTCAATCCCAATTGATCCATTCGGAAACGGATTGCCTCAATTGGTGTTGGCTTGTCGATGGGCCATCGTTTTTCTTCATAGGCATCAACAAGTGTCATCAAAATATCGAGTTTATCTCCTTCAGGTGTACCAACTTTAGCGCCCCAAAGGCGTTCGATTTCCCTCAAGGCTTCTTCATGATCTACGTCGGTTTTGATTGGTTTGATATTCATATTAAATCTCCTTTGCATCTATTTTGTCATACTCGGCATGTATGCCGATGAAGCGAATAAATACGCCTTTGCGTTTATAATCGATTGCACACACAAGTCTATAGTCATTGCCTTTTATATTGAACACTATACGATCATTGCTAATAATACTGGCGCTCGGATATTTATTTTTCACTTCTTGTGGAGTATTCCAATTGGCTTTTTTTGTTTCATGATACCACACATCGAGCGGGCTTTTCGCATCAGTGTGGCCGGCTTCCCAAAATTCTCGCAATGTCTTTCTTGAAAATATTCTCATAGGATAATATAAAGGGTTCCCAAATTAGGAACAAACATTTTTCAACGTAATTTTATTTGTCAGTCAATTAAGAATATTTTTCATTGCACATCTTAGAAAAGTTGATATATTTTTGCCTTTAATTTTAATTCCGCTTAGAGATTGATTATGCTAAATTCCGAACCATCATACCACGATCGGCATTTGAAATCCAAAATCCCAGCCCTGTGGAGCTACTTATGGAAAAATTGAATCGACGAAATTTTCTCAAAAAGGCATCGGGAATTACAGCTACCGGGGGAACAGCACTGTTATTAGGGTGCGGTTCGCCACAAAACGATAACGCTAGCGCACCGGCAGTTAACACAGGGAAAAAATTCCGCTGGAAAATGGTAACCACCTGGCCACCCAAATTCCCAGTAGTAGGTGAAGGTGCGGAAATGTTTGCCAAACTGGTGGATGAAATGTCTTCCGGCCGTTTAAAAATTCGCGTTTATGGCGGCGGCGAACTTGTTCCCGCTTTAGAGACGTTCGATGCCGTAAGCCAGGGGGTTGCAGAGATGGGACATGGGGCCTCTTACTATTGGCGCGGTAAAGCTGCCGCAACGCCATTCTTTTGTTCCATTCCGTTTGGAATGAATGCCCAGCAAATGAACGCCTGGATATTAAGCGGCGGCGGTTTGGCATTGTGGGATGAATTGTATGCCCCCTTTAATTTAAGACCCTTTCCTGCCGGAAATACCGGGGTGCAAATGGGTGGCTGGTTTAACCGGAAAATCAATTCTATTGCCGATATTAAAGGGTTAAAAATGCGCATCCCGGGCCTGGGTGGAGAAGTGATTACCAGGGCTGGTGGATCGGCAGTTCTTTCGCCCGGTGGAGAAATATTTACAAACCTGGAAAGAGGCGTTATCGACGCAACCGAATGGATTGGCCCCTACCACGATTACTTGATGGGATTTCATAAAGTCGCAAAATATTATTATTATCCCGGCTGGCATGAACCAGGGTCGGTTTTGGAACTCATTATCAACAAATCTAGTTACGATGAACTTCCGAAAGATTTGCAGACCATTATTCAGGTTGCCGCCCAATGGGCTAATGTTTGGATGTTATCGGAGTTTGAAGCAAAAAACAGCATATACTTGCAGAAAATTATAGATGAGCAGCGCACGCAAATCCTTCCCTTTCCGGATGACGTTCTTTCAGCTTTTCGAAAAATTGCCGATGAAACAATAGAAGAGATTATTTCGGAAGATCCGATGAGTAAAAAAGTGTACGAATCGTTTCGGAAATTTCAGAAAGAGACTGAGAGTTGGGCCGACATTACGGAAAAAGCATATTACCTGAACTTGAGTCTTTGAAAATAACGCTTTAATCTTTTGAATATTGAACATAATAGCCGTGTTCCAGGGTAAGTTCGTTTTAATTTTATCGCAAATTAGTATTGAAAATAAAGGATTTACACCTTTATGAGACTCTTTGAAAAGTTTTTTAAGGATACCGAGGAGAAAAGCGAAGAAAATTTCGAACAACGGTTTTTTGCAGCAAAAATCATTTTTGAGTGCGAACTCGTTTTGCAAAATAATCAAAGGGTAAAAGCGGCCGTTGAGGAATTTATGGAAAAATATTCTGATCGAATTGCCGAAAATCCTCGTGTTACTCATGCTAGCGATGGCAATGTAATCGAACTCACCATGCTTTGTCACGATAATGAGGAAATTTTAAAATTCAATAAAGAGCTTGAGCTGGTTGCTCGCCGGTATGGCCTGCGATGACGGATATGTTTAAGATTCTAATGGTTCTTCCGTGAGTGCAAAGCTACTTTCCGATTGAAGAAGTGTAAAAGGTTCTCTTAACGGTGCATCCGATTTTCGACGAACCGTTTCCCGACGCTCGATAATGGGGCTATAACGCGGGTCGGAGTATATCATTTGCCAAAGCAGTTCTTCCCCGGTTAATTCGAAAACGATTTTATTTTTCAAATAATCTTCATAGCGCCTGCCAACCAGAATGCGACGTTCCATAATGCTTACCCCAATTTTTTGCTCCACAAAGCCAGAAAATTAATAACATTATTTTAGATGAATTAAAAGCAAAAATCAACTCTGCATATTTTACTTTTGAATTGATTGGTGTATAACATGACAAAAACAAATCAGTCTATAAGCGAATTAATCGATTTCACCGGGGAATTTTTTGATTCCCTGGTAGAATTTAGGGAAGAATTGCACCGAAACCCGGAATTAAGCTGGCAGGAATTTCAAACAACCACGAGGATTAAATCATTTTTATCGCAGCATGGTATCGATCAATTTGCCTCACCATTGGAAACCGGGGGAATTGTAGATTTTAAATTTAAGGAGAATGCCCCGTTTATTCTTTTGCGCGCTGATATTGATGCCCTTCCCTTACAGGATGAAAAAAATACACCGTATTGTTCTCAAAACCCTGGAGTTTGCCATGCCTGTGCTCACGATGCCCATACCGCAGTAATGGCTGGTGTTGCGATTGCGTTAAATAAAGTCAAACCTCCCCTGCCCTGCAATCTTCGTTTTGTATTTCAACCGGCGGAAGAGCCGATTCCCAGCGGTGCTCCGGAAATGATCAAAAAGGGAGTGCTAAATAATGTACGCTATGTGTTAGGACTCCACATGGAACCCCGGTTACCCCTGGGAACAATTAGCTTAACGCCTGGCTGGATTAATATGCAAAGCAATCGTTTGGATTTAACCCTAAATGGCCCCGGCGGCCATTCTGCCCGTCCTCACGAAACAGCAGATTTGCTTTGGATTGCTTCACGAATTATTCAGGATAGTTATCAAATCGTTTACCGGGAGCTTAATTTGCTTGATTCGGCAGTAATTCTCACCTTTACCGCGATTGAAGCAGGTCAGGGTTATAACGTAATTCCCAACCAGCTAAAATTGACCGGCACATTACGATTAAGCGATGAAAAGAAAAAAGCGGATTTTTTAACCCGCTTTAAAAAACTATTAGCCCATTATGAATCCGAAACAGGCTGCCAAATACAATTTACAATTCAACACGGATCACCGGCGATTTATAATGATCCGGAATTAATTGAAAAACTTAAGTCAGTTTTACAGAATAAGTTTGAATTGCCGTTTAAATTGGTTAGCAATTTTCGTACACCCGGTGGCGATGATTTTAGCTATTACTGTAAAGACATCCCCGGTGCGATGGTAAAAATTGGCGTTCGCACGGATCAAATGACTGCAAGCCTGCACGAGGGGAAATTTGATGTTCCCCCGGAGTCAATTAAAAATGCTGTTTTATTTTTTCTTCACCAAATTGTATATTGGGACGAAATATAACCTGATCGTAATCGTAAACCTCCCGGAGGTTTTTAACCACCCCAAAGCGTCGGGGCAAAATAGAGGTCTTGTGATCATCAAGCGTTATAATACGTTATAGACGAACCTCCGGGAGGTTCTGCGACACAAATACACCGGATCTTATGAGCCAATTATTTATGAATATATTACTACAGACAACTTTTGCATCCGTCGAAGAGGTTGAGGCCCCTCCCAAGCCAAAAACGAAAACCAGGAAAAAGCGCACCGAAAAGAGCAAAGATAAACCGTTTCTAACGCCGCAGTTCCACGTTATTTTGCTGGATGACGACGACCATTCCTACGATTATGTGATTGAAATGCTCGGTGATATTTTTGGCTACAGTCATGCGAAGGCATTTGGAATGGCTTGCGAAGTGGACGCTACCGGGCGGGTGATTGTTTTTACCGCCCATAAAGAACGCGCCGAAATGAAACGAGACCAAATTCACGGTTATGGCGCGGATTGGCGAATTCCCCGCTGCCAGGGTTCGATGTCAGCCGTGGTAGAACCAGCGGAAACGGAGTAATAAGAATAAATCTTTGAAAGGTTCAAACCTCTCAAAGGTTATACATAATTTGCTAATTTGAATTTAACAGAAATGCAAGTTCCAGAATTTTGCTGGCTTTCCAAGCTAATTTCCGCCTGTTGAAGTTCCGAAAGGTGCTTAACAATCGAAAGCCCCAATCCGGTTCCTTCTATGGCATGTGAGCGTGCTTTATCAACACGATAAAACCGCTCAAAAATACGACCTTTTTCTTCATCGGGAATTCCAATTCCACTATCCTTTACAGCAAACTCGCAATATTGATCATTTTTTCGAGAAAAAACCAGAATACTTCCGCCTTCCGGGGTGTATTTAAGCGCATTATCCACTAGGTTCGCCAAAATAGAGCGAAACATTTCCGGTTCTCCCAGGATTTGCAGTTGGTTTTGGGCTAAATCATTATTGAGATTCTGATGTTTGGCGCGGGCAATTTCCAGGTATTCGTTCAACACATCCTGAATTAGCGGATTAGGATCAAACGCCTTGAGTTCGATGCCTTGCAGTCGTTCGATTCTGGCAAGCTGTAATAAATCCGATACTAAATTTTCTAATTGGTGGGATTGTTTAACAATTTTTTCCACATATTTACGATTTACGCTCGCATCTTCCAATCCCCAATCCAATAGCGTTTCGCTATAACCGCGAATCGCTGCTAATGGCGTTTTGAATTCATGCGATACATTGGCAACAAAATCCTTGCGAATTTTTTCCAGCTTTTTAAATTGAGAAATATCCCGCAGCACGGTAACAACGCCCTTTTGAGGCGAATCCTGGAGAGTAAACGGCGATATTACGACTTCCAAAATTCGATCATTCTCTAACTGCACTTCGTCACTTATCAAAAATGGTTTTTTAAAAAAACTATCCAAAAGCGAATTTAAATGTTGATCACGAATCACATGGTAATATAACTCACCGATAGCATTTTCCGGCATCTCTGCCAAAAGCTGTAAAACCCTCTCATTAAAAAAAACGACTCTTTTATCCGGGGAAATCGCAATGATTCCCTCGTGAATAGAAGACAACACCGTACTCAAATCGTTCCGTTCGCGAGCTAATTTTCGTAGAGAATTTGATAATTTTAGCGACATTTCGTTCAAACTCTCTCCAAGCTCGCTCAGCTCATCATTGGATTTCGTATTGATTTTTACAGATAGGTTGCCGGCAGCAATTTGGTGTGCTTTTTCCGTTACCTCTTTAATATTTCGGCTAATTTTTCGGGAGAGAATAAATACCAGGAACGCGGAGACGATCAAAATGATAATTCCACCGCTGATAAAAAATGAGCGAGCGGTTGATAGCATTTTATTGGTTTCTTCGGCATATAATGCGCCACGCAGAAAACCGATTGTTTCGCCGCCTTTCTCAAGAATTGTACTAAGATACAGCAAATCCTTACCCACCGTCGCGCTATGGCGAATGCTAAACCCGACACCTTTTTCAATAGATTCTTGGACTTCCGGGCGTAGAAGGTGGTTTTCGATCGATGCGAGCTGTGAAATCGGAATTTCGGAATCGGCTAAGACCTCTCCACGAACACTTATTACCGTAAACCTGCAACCGACTATTTCCCCGGTTTCATCAACAAATGTTTTTAAATAAGATAAATTTTTATTCTGCACCTGGGAAATATCCAAAGTGTGCCGGGAAAGTTCTAAGAATTGTTGTAAAACGCCTTTTACGCGATTCAACAAAAATGATTGGTATTGGAAATACAGAACGCCTCCTACAGACGCTAATCCAATTCCAAGCGATATAATTAAAATACTGATCAGTTTAAAGCGAAGATTTTGCTTCAGTGGAAGGTTCATTGTTGCTTATTCCAGCGATACCCAACTCCTTTTACGGTCAAAATCAAACTGCCATCGCGGTCAACTTTTTCCCGGAGGCGGGTGATGTGAACATCGACGGTCCTGGGGTCCCCGTAATAGTCTTCTCCCCAAATCGAATCTAGTAAATTTTGGCGAGAAACTGCTTTGCCTTGTGCTTCGTACAAATGCTTTAATAATTTAAACTGAATTGGGGTTAAATCAACCGGTTTTTCATCTACAAATACTTCATGGGTTGCAAAATTAGCGCGTAGATGTTCTTGTTGAAATTCGCTGAAGGTTGTCTTTTTAGAGCGTTTGAGCTGAACTTTAACACGAGCTATAAGTTCCCGGGGGCTAAATGGCTTGGTAACATAATCATCTGCGCCAACTTCAAACCCGATAATTTTATCAATCTCTTCGCTGCGGGCCGTCAGCATAATTATCGGCACTTCGGTGGTCATATCATTTGCACGAATATATTTGCATAGCTCCAGCCCGCTCATAGATGGCAGGTTTAAATCCAGAATAATTAAATCCGGCGGTGTTTTGACGATGGAATCGTGCGCTTTTGCGCCATCGGTAAAGGTGCGAATCCGGAATCCCTCTCGCCATAAATTATCTTCCAAAATTTCGTTAATATCCGGATCGTCTTCAACAATATAAACTGTAAAGTTTTGGTTTATCATTATATATTTTGCCCCTGCACAGCTTTTTTAAAGTTTAAAAAATTTATCCAACAATTGAAAACTTAAGCAAGGTATATTACAATTCTGTTACAATTTGATGAATATATCGCAGGAGCCTGTTTCAGGTACGATTCATTTTAAATTTGGAGTTAATAATTTCTAATTTCTCCATATAGTATTTTGTATTTTCCAAATTTCCTCTTTTTTCTGCACCTTGAATAAATATTTCCAGCTTTTCGATCAGCATGTTTTGCGCTGCTAAATAATCTTCTTCATTAAGCATATTTGACTCAATACTTTTTTCCAATGCCATTATTCGATATCGATCTAATCCCCAAATAGATTGTGATAGCTGATCTGCGTGACCACCGTATTTGTTGATTAATGGCTCTTCTAAATAAAGAACCGGATATTTAGCACAGATTCGCAGCCATAGATCATAGTCTTCGCAAGCCGGTAAGGATTCATCGAATAACCCAACATCCTCAAAAACAGAGCGGTGAATAATAACGGACGATGGGGAGATAACGCACAATGGCAAACATTTTTGATAAATGAAACCACCGAATTTTTGATGCTTTTTCTTTTGATTAACGCGTTTACCATTGCGAATCCAAGTTTCGTTGGTATGGCAGATTAAGTATTCAAGTTGAAAGTTTTTATTCGTTCCGGTTTTTGAGTGTTTTTTTAGCGCTTTTATTTGCTTCTCTAATTTGGCTGGCAACCATTCGTCGTCAGAATCCAGGAATGCGGGCCATTCTCCCTTTGTTTGTTTTATACCCGTGTTTCGTGCGCTGCTAACACCCTGGTTTTTTTGGAAGATATAATGTACAGAAGGGAAGTTCTCTTCAACCAATTTTTGTGTGTTATCTGTAGAGCCATCATCGACAACAATAATTTCAACCGGGGTAAACGTTTGGTTTAACACGGATTGAATTGCTCGTGGAAGTGTTGTCGCGCGGTTAAAGGTTGGGACGATAACGGAGATATCAGGCATTGTTATTTTCCGAAGAATCCGATAGTGATTTGACAAATTGTATAA
>CAXHHS010000280.1:0-8097 GCA_964015645.1 uncultured bacterium | reverse complement strand
GAATTAACCGCTGGCAAACGAAAGTTTTTATTCAATATGGAGAATACAAGACTGATCAATAGCCACGGCGCATCCGCCTTTTTGGCTATTTTTAAAGATATAAGCGAACAGAACGGAACCCTGGCTGTTTGCTGTGTAAATGAATCGATGGTAAGGGAAACGTTTCAGGATACCGGTATTTTTTGGTTGTGTAAGGATCATATTTATGATACGGAAGCAGAGGCACTTAAAGGTTTGTAGTCCACGCTTCAGCGTGATCGGCTTGTCGTTCAGCCTTTAGGCTGATGGGTGTATGTCACGCTGAAGCGTGAACCACATACGATTACAAACGGATGACAATCAAGGTTTGATCATCATTGCGATCTTCCGAGAATGTTTTCAGGTTTGTAAAGATGTGTTTAAGGATCGTTTCCGCAGAGGCTTCTTTATCCGTATTTCGGATAACGGTGCTTAACTCCTTCCCAAATGCTTTTCCTTCCCGGTTTGTAACTTCTGAAATACCATCCGAGTGGATGATTAATAAATCGCCCGTTTGAAACGAGTGGGCAAACCGGGGATACATTTCCTCAATGTCTTTTGCATGGTTTACGATATCAACGGTTATGCGCCCCAATGGTGGCCGAAAGTTTTTCCAATTCTGCTGCAAGGAAGATACACTTTCATTGTTTTTGAATAGCGGCGATGGACATCCGGCATTGGCGAAAAAAAAGTGCCGGGTTTTAACGTTTAAGATCCCGATAATCAAGGAAACCGAAACTTGCCCCTGGAATTTTTCATACAACAGCCGGTTTAACAAATGGAAAATATTGGAGATATTCTTTTTTCCTTCGGATTGAATAGCGGTTTTTACCATCCCGTTAATCAGAATTGAGGGAATCGCCCCGCCCATTCGTTTGCCTTCTACATCTACCAGCAGGATTGCTAACTCTTCTTGCGCTTCATCTATCCAAAAATAATCGAAGTGGTCACCGGCGACTTCGTAAGCCGGTATACAAGCAGCGGCAATCTCGACCCCCGCAACGCTTAAAGATTCTTTCGGCAATAAATTTCGCTGAATATCGCGTGCCGTATCTAACTCTTTTTCCAGGTATTCCCGGCGTAATTTTTCCTGGGTAATTCGGTTTGCTCGGCTTACCTGGTATCGTACCAACCCAAAGACGCTTGCAGCAAATAACAGTACATAAAAACCATAAGCCCACCAGGTGCGGTACCAGGGCGGCAATATCGTAAATGAAAATGCCGCTTCCCTGCCGAGATGTTCATACACATTTTTCGCCTGAACCCGGAAACGATAATTGCCTTCCGGTAAGTTTGTGTAATCTTTTTTATTTTCCGCGCTCCATCCCGACCACCCCCTATCAAACCCTACCAAATAGTACTGAAAACGATTGGCGGATTCATTTTCATAACTTGGCGCAGCGTATTCGAAGTGGAGAGAATTATTTTGGTAGGAAAGATTGGGGTTTCTCGGCCATCCTTCCACGTGACTGCCACCAACTAATACGGAATCACTGTTGATTAGAACTTTATTAATGAGGGTGGGGAAATCGTTTTCGTGATTTCTTTTAAGATTGGAATTATAACGAACCAAACCATCATCCCCGCCAAACCAAATGATGCCATTTTCTTCCGGGTAAATGACGTCTATTTGAGTGTAAGGAATTCGCCGTAACAGCTTTTCTGCCAGCTTGTAGGTGCCATCAGCCTGGTGAAGCGCAACAATATTCTCATTGTTTTTCGTATGCATCCAGACATTGCCTTCAGCATCTTCTGCCATTCGAAACGGGCTGCGACTCCCGTTAGCAAAGGCTTCTCCAAAAATAGAGTTTGGTATAAAAGAAGAATGTTGCGAATCAAACTGCCGTACGCCTTCTTCAGTCGCAAATAAAATGTCTCCCGATATTTTAAAAACATTAACATATTTTCCCCGGGGTATGCCGTGAGTTTCGCTAAACCGGTTAATTTTAGGATTAAATGGAAAGTTCGCTTTAGAATATTCTGGATTTATAGAAGAGAAATCCGCCATCAAAAGTCCTTCCCAAAGTGTTTCTAACCACAATTTGCCATCCCCGGTCTCTACAATCGTTCTAATTTCTTCCTTAATTCCTCTAACTCGCCTGGTATATCGCCATTCATTTTCGGAAAAGTTTAATACTCCCAAACCACTGGATAAGCCCGCAAATATTTTGTTTTTATCCTGCTTTGACCGGTGTAAGAAACGCACGTTTCCTTCATAAATAAGCGTGGCTTTTTGTCGCTTTACAGCGTAAATACCGGCGTCGGTAGCCAAAAGTAAAGCGTGCGAGGTAGATAATAAATGCCAGCACCTGACGCCCAATCCGGGAATAGGTAGAAATTTTATCGAATGTTCTAAAGCCCGCTTTCTTTTCGAGGGAGGTGATAAATAAAAAGCCCCGTCAGAAGTACCGATAAAAATCATCCCTTGATGCCTGGTAATTGCCGAAACAGTTCCTTTGACGCCCACCCGCTCATCCATAACAGATAATAAAGCAGGGGGTTCGACATGGCTTATACCGGTGTTTAAAGCTAACCATTGTCCCCCACTTTCATCCGGGAATACAAATTTTACGTGATCGTCCAAAATACCAGTTGAGCGGTTTAAGTTGTAGCGTCGTTTTCCGTTAGTATCGATTACAACAACACCGCTATTTAGTGTTGCCAACGCAAAGGTGGTATCGGATAATTGGGCGCCATGATAAAGGGGGTTTTCATGCAGATAAGCATCTGCGTCTGTTGGGAAAGGAATAATTGTTTTTTTTCCTTCATATAAAAATAGCCCCTTTTCTCGGGTTACAATTAATGTCTTCTGCTCCGGAAAAGGCATCATCGCATACATCCGAATAGTTGCAAATGTATCGCCTTGGGACACTAATGTTAGTGAATCATCGATTACTTGCATCAAACCGATTTGTCTTTGGCGCAGGTAATAACGATCGCGAACCTTAAAACCGACATGAAAAGATGTTTGTGGTTTCCAGACGCGCATACTATCACCTGACCAGCGAAAAAGCCGATTGGCAGATTGAAAATATACTCCGACTTTGGTAGAAAAGACGCTCCAAACATCTCTAAAAGCTCTATCCGCAGGTGGAATAAAATTCGTTAATGAAATAAATTTCGCCGCTCCGCTTTTATCTACCGCTAAATAGCCCAATACACCTTTTCCGCCAACATAGACGGTTCCTTTATCATCAGTCGTTAGTGACATAGCAGCAAAATTTGGCAATTCAATTTGGTGCCAGGCATTTCCGTCATATTCTAATACTCCTAAAATATACCCGAAATACATAACACCGCGATTATCCCTGGCGATGCTCCAGGTTTGCGAGGGGGTGTAGTTTTTTTCACCTTTAAAATCTGTTTGCGTATAGTTCCGTAGGTAAGGATGGCCGATTTCCGAATTGAAAGAGAAAGGAGAATTGGCTAAAATGGGATTATTGATTTGACCAAAGAGGGGATAAAATAAACTGGACCCGCAAAGAAATACCCAACATAAAATTTTTAAAAAAAAGTTCATAATCTTCGAGAGCCTGCCCTGTTTTTTGCGGGCACCCTGTTACTTTTGTTTTACTCCCAAGCATCTTCATAAACGCTGTTGAGCAAATTGAGGATATTTCCCTTTGTTCTCCGGGAAATTACCCGGCTCTTTAACATGCTTTTGGATTTATTCTTGAGCATTTCTACTAGCTCTTTAATAAGCAATAACTTCTTATCATCCGTTTGGTAATTCTCCTCAAAAGATGCTTCGTAAACCAGGCGTGCGGCAAATTGTAACTCGGCCCCGGTGAGAATGAGTTGTAAATGGCGAAGTTTTTCCGGGCCGATAAAAGTTTCAAATTTCTTCATTACGGTACAAGCTTCATCGTAATTTTTTGGGCGTTCAAAAAACCGGTTGCCCCATCGCCTCGCTTCAATAATCGCAAAATGAGGCCCCAATACGTCATTATTTAAGATTTCTTGTAGAAACAATATTTCATTTTGCAAATGATCGCCGCCAAAAACTAATAATTGCGCCAAAGCGGGGGTTTTTAGTATTTTTTTAGTAATACGTTCCTGCTCTAAGTTGAGTGGCTGTATAATCTCTACGGATACAATTCGGTTCAGGGTTATTTGGGGGCCGCCTTTTAATCGGAATTTGGTAGTGATTTCGATCTTATATTTACCTGGCTCCGGAAACAATGCTTTGTTGTTGCCATATAGTAGGGTATAATATTGATAGATTGAATCACCGGGTTGTAATTCAATGAATGATTGATGATTGCAAGCATGGAGCATTGGCTGTACCCGATGGACTTCTCTCCGGAATTTCTTGCGAACGGATATTGTAACGTTGCCGGTTGTCAAACCGAAGTCTGCCGGCATTTGTAATGGCGATTGTTCGATCCCTTTAATTTTTCGATATAACAACTTTAAATTTAGCCGCACCGGCGTACCAAAGGGAAAAGTTCCTCGCACAGGTTGATTTACTTGATCGTTATAAGTAGCTGTTACACTTAATCTAAATAAATTATCAATTAGGTGCTGTTCATTTTCCTTCTTTGACAGTGCAGCTGTCGCGGCTTCCGGCAAGGTTGGCAAAGGCGGGGCATTTTGCTCCTCTTGCAATATCAATCCCCCGGCTCCAATAGGATTAGACACATTTTTGATATTTCTTTCATATTCCTCATGCCAACCAATCCCCCCCGGGCGCAACCAAATATCCGGCATGTGGCGTAACCGATGTTGGTCATCGGGTGAAAAAAACCAGTTAATGTTGCCCGGAAATTTTTTACCATTGCTTTCCAGCGGCAGGCCGTCTGTCTGGCACATTATCATCGGGGTTTCATTGTCATCCAGAAGTCCCATAGCGTGAGAAATTTCGTGAATAGCAGTACGGAGGTAGGCAAGGCGTTCTTGATGCAATTCCTTTTCGATAAAGTTATGAAAGTTCTGCCATCTACCGGAAAATTTGGTATGGGAAAAGATCGCTGCGCCTTCCCGCGCCCGTTTGTTTTTGTCATGGGATCTATCAAACATCAATCCGTAAAAATTTCTATTTTGCTCATCTTCTTCGGATGCAAATCGATGTACGCAAAGCAAGTAATAGCGCCACTCCTTATCTATTTGAGAAATTTCTTCCGGTGTTCTCTGCGATACCATTGTAGAATGCAATTCTCCTTTGTTCCATGTTCTATCCGGGGGCGCAGTTATATTCGGCACACCAAACTTAACTTCTATATCCCAATCGATCATCTTGAAAATCTGCCGCCAATCTTCCCCGCTGATAATATCATCGCTGATTGTCGGAAAGATGGTCTCTTTCACTTTGTCAATTTCAATTTGCGCGCGTCTAAAAAAAGGAGAAATCCACCCCATCGAAAAAGTGCCATCGAGCTTATCGCCTTTAAAAATCTCCCCTTCGAAGTACATCGTTAAGGCCGGGTAGCCATTTGGCGCCCTTTTATTTTCCAAACGGGCAGTATAAGCATTTTTTACACTATTACCTTCATCCCAACTATGAAAATCTTTGTTATATTTGTACCGGACAAAACCAAGATTCAAATGTTTGATCGGCTCTGCCGGTGATTGTGGAATTTCCGGTTCAAAGCCTGTGCACCTCAAATAAAAATGATATAGGGATAATTCGAAAATAGGGATTTTAGCTTCTAAGCCGCTTTCTGCCGGCAAAAATGGTAAGTCATTATTCCCGGAAGGGAGAGCGTTTTTATATAAATCGCCACTTATAACGATCTTGCCATCTGTGAACCCGAATCTTAACGTACCGTGAAAGTGGTTCCGTCCTCGTTTTGGTTGATACGTTGTATAATAACAGCCGTTTTTGAGTAAATTTGATGTTGTGGAGACAGAATCAGGTAAATTTAAACTTTGAAGAATAGAAGTGTTTTCAATATCGGTAATTCGATTTGGCATTGGCCCCTCAGACCTTGTCTTCTGCCCTGCTATATAGTTTCATATAGCAGGCAGGGTTCATTTCACATAATGGGAATAGAGCTTATTCATTACCACCACTTTTACCAATAACATCTCCCGGGTCACTCTTATTTATAAATTCAAACTCAAATTGCGATTCGGAAACTTCCGGGCTGAATTGAATAATAACAGTTCCTTCTTTCTTTAACGATTCTCTTTGTTTGACATGAACTTTTGCGTCCTTCGCCACAGTATTCAGAACTTGTGTCTCACCCGGTGTAACTTTTTCTCTTTGCTGTACTTCTTCATCTTTGGTAACTGTAAGAAGCAATGTACCCTTTGTTCCATTAATAATCTTATACTGAAAATTCGCCATAGCCTGGCCTCCTTATGAATTGTTTAGGGAGTGAGATAAGATTGATTCTCTTGATTTTATTCGCAGGTGTGAAAGCGAGAAGTGTTGCACAAATACCCCGAAAATCATTTTGTCTCACCCCCTTAATTAAAAGAATATAAATTATTTAGGTTTTATATCCAATTTTTAACCGGTTTGAAGTTTAAAAAGCGAGTTATTTAGGTGATTTACTCGTTTCATTTTGATTGATTTGTGAATTTCCAATATTGCTTTGCAAGCCGCAGTGTAGCCTGCTTTCGCAAGCTTTTGCACACATCTCGAATCTTTTTCGGAGTGGGTTGAGAAATTCGGAACGATCAAAATATCAACGTTCTTTTTGATCGATTTGGTAATAGCGTCGATGGATATTTCCCAAGCGTTTAGGAAAACATCAAACATACTGGCTGGTTCGCGGTAGCTGCCATGGTTCAGATTTACTCCGACTACAATATCTGCCCCCATTTTCCGCAAAGGCGTAACCGGGAGATTCTCTACCAGGCAGCCGTCAACTAACAATCGTCCATCAAACGCCACCGGTTCGAAGACTCCCGGAATACAGGAGCTTGCCATCACTGCCTTTTCCAGGTTCCCTTGTCGAAGAACGACTTTTTCCCCGGTTTTAATATCGGTGGCTACAATCGCCAATGGAATTGGAGCGTCTTCTATATTAACATTGCCAATATGGTTTAGAATGACTTTGCCCACGACTTTGTTGGATAAAAGCCCGCTTTTAGAGAAGTTCAAGCTGGATCTGGACATCCATCGAAATTCTTTGCTCTGGTTTAACATTTTTTCAAACGGCACTCCAAAAGCGAATAGGGCCGCTATCAGTGCGCCGGCGCTGGTTCCGGTTATCATATCGATTTCGATACCGGCATGTTTAAACGCTTTTAGTGCCCCAACATGTGCGACACCGCGAAAACCGCCGCCGCTTAATGCCACGCCTAATTTCAGATATTCCCCGGGAGGGGATTGATTTTGTAAGTAATGTGTTTGCATGTTAAATGACCTTTTCTCGAATAAAATGGTGAATTATAAAATTTCACTGGTTGCTGTATTTAATAGGGATTCACTTATTTGGATACCGAGGCCAGACGAGCTGCTAATCTCACAAGTGCATCCTTTTCCTCGAGAACCAAATTGAAGCGGGTTTTTAACAACATCGTGTTCTAATAAATGTTTGCCGTATCCACCTTCAACCGCGACTAAATTTTCTGCCATTCCAGAGAAAATGATACCGGCTGCGGTTAAAATAGACGTTTCCCCAACATGGCAGCCAAGCTGGCAACTCAACCCATTTTCCTGTGCCAGACGGTAAATTTTGAGCGTGTTTAATAACCCGCCGTGTTTAGCGATTTTTAAATTAAACCCGGCAGCCGCGCGATTTTCAATAAACCATGCTGCATTTGAAAAGGTGCAAACGCTTTCGTCTACAATGATATGTGCATCTCCGTCGAATGTTTTCATCAGTTTTGGATAATCATCGCGACATTCCGCCGGCAAAGGCTGCTCGATAGTTCGCACTCCGTTTCGGATAAACTGCGGAATAGCCTCTAACGCTTGATCCAAATTCCAGGCGGCGTTTACATCGATACGAATTTCTACTTCCGGCCCAAGGATTGAACGAGCGAGATTTAAGTTTGCCAAGTCATTATCCAAATCCTGTCCCACTTTCAGTTTTATTTGTTTAAAACCAACCATCTTGATTTTATATAACAGTTTTTCCACTTTTGCAGGACTTTCGCTTGATACAATCCCGCTGTAGGAAAATT
>CAXHHS010000279.1:0-8103 GCA_964015645.1 uncultured bacterium | reverse complement strand
CGGAGATGTGTATAAGAGACAGGCCATGTTCATCCGTCGTATAAAGATCGCCTTTAACGGATTCGTTAAGCCGCTTCGTCTGATTGTATTGATGCGACCAAATTTGCCCGCTAACACCGGGAAGTGGATTTCCGGCTTCGCGATCAAAAACATAGATGCCAATTTTTCCGCTTGCGGTTGTTTTTTGAGCAAAAGAGAGATTGGAAATCCAGGTATTGGCAATCGTAGCCGCTTGCCGGTTGCGAGAAAAATCTGCATTGGTTCCTGCCAGGATAATGTATTTTCCAAAATCCAATTCCGGCATTTTAATTTCCACGCCATGCTGGTGGTAATCGCCGTCATCCGGCAACACGACATTCCACTCCGCGACTGCCGGGCGACCGCGATAATAGTCGATCCACTGGTCTGTATTGTAACGCTGGCTTTCTTTTACTTCTTTAATTTCCTCCGGCGTTACCTTTATTGCCCGCAGGTAAATTTTAGGGACGTTTTGATATTGCACCAGCGCCCGGAATGGCGCATTCGGAAGGTTGATTTTTTCGATATGAATTAACAACCGTTTCGCTTCGATTTGGTTTTGCAGCGCGCGGCAATTAGCGGCACCGCTGGAATTCGGATGGCGTTTGATAGCCGCTTCACAAATTTCATAAGCGGTTTTGCGATCCCATTTGTGCTTCTCGCTAACTGGCGAATCCTTTTGCCCCGGTACATACTGATTGCTTTGCTGCAAATGAAATTGCGCCCGCTGGTACGCGGCCTGCGCCGATACCGGGAAATCGATATACTGTTTTTCCAACTCTTCTAGCGCATCAACATACAACGAATCCTTCCGCTCATTAATCGCATGTTGATGCACAAATTGCAGGCGCTTTAAATCCACATCCACCAGGGCATCCGGTGCATCATCATCAAGATGAAATGTCGCTAACTCCTGTAAAATCAATAGCGCATAGTATTTAAAGGAAAGCGAATCCGCAGTTTCGAATGTCGTTTTGGCAAACTGCGCTACCGGCAAAAACGGTGCATCGCCGCGAATGTGAAATTGGTAAGCCGGTTTGGTAAGGTAGGTTTCGTCGTTCATAAAAAAATCCGCTGCGCGATGTGCCAGGAGGTCGTAGAGCGTGGGGCGAAATTCCCGTGAACCAGGCGCTTTTAACAAAATGGGATCGAAAACATCGGGGGAAACATCTTTTAACTCATTGGCCTCCGCCAACGATGCCCGGTATAATTTGATGGATTTTTCCACAAACTTTTCCGCATCCCACACCCGGATGTCTTCCGGCGTTTCCCCGGAAATAGCGGTGCGGCTTAAAATTTTATAACGATTTCGCTGGTAAAATGTCCAATACATTTCCGCCAATGCCGATGCCAGAACCGGCTTTACCGGGAAAGAACTTTCTGCCAATTCGTTTTCCATCTCTTGAATGGCGTTGATAACGGCATCTTCTTCGTAAGACGATTTAAACCGCAGGCGTTCCAGCAGCGCTTTTACCATCTGGCCGGAATTATTTCCCTTTTTTGCTTTTTCGTAAATTTGATTTACCACCTCCAAAGCAGATTTCGGCAATCCCTTACGGTCAAATTCTTCCACTTGCTGCCATTCGGTTTTAAAGTCCGGCATCTTTTTGTCCTTCTCTTGTTGTGAGTAGATAATTCCGGCAAATGTTAACATCAATAATATGGCGATAAGAAACCAGAGTTTGTTTTTCATAGAAGCCAGCCTCGTTTTTATTCTGTTTCGTTCGAACATGATTGTTTTCCCAACGCTAAGGATCAATGGAATTTTGGAATATGGTTTTTAAAACTCCATCATTCCAATTTTCCGAAATAATCGACACACCATTCTATTCTCAAATCAACTATTAATAGCACATAAATCTCAAAAGTAAACGCACTTCCCTAAATATTTGATTTTTCGCTTCGTGAGTTACCTAACCAATGTCACCGAAATGTTTACGAAGTTGCTAATATCGCATATTTCGAATGTGCGAGAAAGAAACTTATTTTTTAGAGTTAGTCTCAAAAGGAAAATAGGCAGTAGGCAAATTTACAAGCTGCCTACTTGCCTACTGCCTGCTAAAAACACTTCACGGATGAGGTAGCGTCATGCTAAACCGTTTACCACAAGAAAAAGAATCAACCTCCTGGTTGTATAGCGGCTGTTGGGTGTTGATTATTTTTTTTACCTTGCCATTATTGCGATTTCTCCATGCCAACGGCAGCAAGTTGATGATCGGTTTTTTAGGCATCTGCGCTGTCATCGTGATCGCGCTTGTCACGCTGCGGTTTTTTATGTTTTATACACCGCCTTCAAACAGCATCTATGCCTGGATGCTGCTGATTTGCCTGATGTTAGCCGGAATGTCTTCCCAATTTAAACATGCGCCGCCGGAAGAAGTATTTCACATTATGCAATATTATGTGCTGGGATTCCTCTGCTACCGGATGTTAGCCCATCGTATCCGCGATGTTAGCATTTACTTCGCAGCAATTTTCTTTTGCGCGATTGTCAGTATTATCGATAGCACGTTTCAGTGGGCTTCGCAGCGAGAATATTGGGGAATTAACATCGTTTGGTGGAATGTGTTTGTCGCAGCCCTGGCGCAATTAACCATTGCCAAAGGGTTGCAGCCGCGAATTATTTCCGGCCTTCCGAACCGCCGCAACATGCGCAGATTGGGCAAATTGTTTGCCGTGGCAATGATTTTGAGCGGCGTTAGCATATTGAGTATTCCGGCACGCGAAGCCTGGTATGCCGGTCAAAATCCCCTGGAATTAATCAAAAACGGCCAAAATGCGATGTTCGATTACAGCCAATCCGGTTTGAATTACGGCTTTAACGAATGGCAGATTTGGGGCAGTTTGATGATGATTGTAATAGGATTCGGAATCGGGTATCGCAACATGGCCAAAAAGGCAACAGTAAAAAAAATGGCAGAATAATTATTCTGCCGATCAATCATTCTGCCATGTAAATTTAAAAAAGATTTCCACTAATACAGCCGAAATACCAACTCGCCTTCTTTTCCACTTGTAAAAAAAAACTTCTATCCGTACTTTACATCTGCCGCGAGAGACGATAGGAATTCCAACTGGTCTAAGGAAAAAAGAAACTCTGAATTTTTTTGTCAGTAAAATTGAATTAGTTGCTGTTATTAAAGGATTATCTTCTGACCTGGAAGTCATCGAAGGAAATTTTAACCTGGATTTAGGAAAGGATTTGATATGCTGCCAAGAGCAACGGATTGCCCGCATTGCGGCGTTATTATCGAGTTGAAAAATGAAGAACGAAAAGCCGGTTTGTTTACCTGCTCAATTTGTAATAACGATGTAGATAAAACTGATGAATTAAATATTCCATCCAAACTGGTTACGGTTTTTATTCCCCAAAATGAATCGGAACACCTTGCAGCACAAGCTATCCTAAAAGCAGCAGATATTGAATTTATCTCCAAAAACGTAACCGTACAAAACCTGTTTGGCGCCGGCAGCATCGGAACCGGTTTTAACATTTTAACTGGTCCAATCGAAATCCAGGTTAACGCCGCAGATGCAGAGAATGCCCGCCAGGTTTTGGAAGAATATTTTATTGACAAACGTCTATATGATCTGGCAGAGGCCGAAATGGATGGCCCGGATCGCGCTTATTTTGCACTGCAAAAGTTCGTCAATCGCCTGGTGAACAAAACGATTATTTTTAGCATTTTTTGGTTGGGCGGCATCGGCTCTTCTATCGCTATTTATTATGGTTTAAAAGCCCTGCGGCTTATTAAAGAAGCCGAAATGGATATTAAGGGAAAATGGGCTGCGATTTTCGGAATTACACTTTCCAGCATTGAGATAATCATTTCGCCGTACTTCTGGATTAAAACGCTGAATATGTTTTTCGCGGTGATTGTATTTGCCTGCTCTGGATTGCATGCCTTTTCCGGTTTGGAATTGTTGGAGCGCGATAAAAATTTGGCAAAAATATCTAAAAATACCAGCGTTCAAACCTTTAACACGCCTACTTTCGCTGCTATACAATAAGGCTGAGAAAAATTGAATACGGAATATTGAACAAGGAATAATGAATGTCGAAGTAAAATCCTTTCGCATTCGATATTGGGTGTTCGATATTCAATATTCAAAGAACTCCTGGCTTTTTAACTGACAATCAAAGAGTTCGTCCCCTCCTCATTGCTACATTACCACATTCAACAAATCCCTATTGACATTTTCGAGGCGTGGTGTTACGTTCTTAAATTATATTACGCTTGTTCACCGAATGAATAAAGGAGCTAATGTGGCCAAATCCTTCTTAGAGCGAATGAAAATCCCCCATGTGTTCGTACTGCTTACGGGTATGATTTTATTGTGCAGCGTTCTTACCTACATCATCCCCTCCGGAACTTACCAGCGGCAAACAAAGGAAATCGAAGGGCGCGAACGGACAGTTGTTCAGCCGGGAACCTATCAAACTACTCCGAAGCATTTTTCGCTTACCAGCGTTTTTTTCGGGGAGGAAGTGGAAGGAAAGGCAACACCGGTCAGCTTAATTCAATTTTTGAGCGCTATCCCGCGCGGAATGGAAAAATCCGGCGATATTATTTTCTTTATTTTTATCATCGGTGGTGTATTGGGCATATTTCAGCGAACGGGAATGGTAGCAGCGTTTATTCAAATGTTGTTAAAATTACTGGGAAATTATTCCTCTGTTTTGATTATAACATTAATGGGTTTAATCGCAGTAGGCGGCTCCACGCTGGGAATGGCCGAAGAATTAATTCCCCTGGTGCCGCTATTTTTAATCATTTCAAAAGAATTGGGATATGATCGAATTTTTGGCCTGGCCATTGTCATATTGGCTGCGGATGTAGGATTTGCATCTGCAACAACAAACCCCTTTACAGTGCAAATTGCCCAGGGAATTGCCGAACTTCCACTGGTGAATGACCTGCCGTTTCGCTTTCTGTTTTTAATATGCGCGCTAACCATTACCATCGTTTACCTGCTCCGGTATGGTGCTAAAATCAAGAAAGACCCTTCGGCATCCTTAATGGCCGGGGATGAATTTGAAATATCATCCTTAAAATTCGAAGAAGAAAAGTTAACCCGGGCGCATATCATTACTGCCATTTGTTCCATTGTGATTTTTGGTGGTGTTCTCTGGGCCGTTTCCGATTCCAGTATCGGCTGGTGGTTATCCGAAATGGGCGGCGGTTTTATTTTGATGGGAATTATCGCGATTATTGCCTCCAAACTACCCCTCTCGGAAGCAATGGACGCATTTGTAAAAGGGATGGAAGAAATGGTTGTTGCTGCATTGGTCGTAGGGTTTGCGCGTGGAATAGAGGTGGTGCTAAATGATGGCCAAATACTGGACACCTTAATTTATTCCGCTGCCACTGTTCTACAAGGGTTTCCGAATTTTGTTGCGGCGGAAGGCATGCTTGTGTTTCAATCAATGCTTAATTTTCTCATTCCCTCCGGCTCCGGCCAGGCTGCCGTTACCATGCCCTTAATGGCGCCATTGGCAGATGTTTTGGGCCTTTCGCGCCAAACCGCCGTTTTCGCCTTCACCTGCGGCGATGGATTTTCCAATACAATTGTTCCCACCTCCGGGGTTTTGATGGCCATGCTTAGCCTGGCGGAAATTCCCTATCAAAAGTGGCTGCGATTTATGTTTCCCTTGTTTTTAATGCTGATGGCACTCTCGGCAATCTTTTTGATGATTACGGTGCTATTTCCGGTTGTATGGACCTGGTGATTTATAATGAACGTATCCCCTCGTTTAATCGAGATTTTTCTGGAAGTTGCCAAAATCGAAGGTCTTTCCGGTAACGAAAAAGCTATCGCCGATTATATCAAATCATTTTTGGAGAAATTGGGCTTAGCGGTTATGGAAGATGATACCGCTCAATTAAGCGGTGGAAATTGCGGCAACTTAATTTGCAATATCGGCAGCGGCGGTAATTTTGCGCTGCTGGCACACATGGATACCGCTCGCTCTACCGGCAACCTGAAAGCGGTTGTAACGGCAGATCGTATCTGTTCCGATGGCAGCACTATTCTCGGCGCAGATAATCGTGCTGGTGTTGCAGTCATTCTATATACGATTGAAAACACTATCCGAAACAACATTCCCCACCAGGATTTTACCGCGGCGTTTACCGTTTGCGAAGAAACCACACTAATTGGCTCGCAAAATCTCTCCCTGGATAAAAATATTGAGATGGCCTTTGTTTTCGATTCCTCCAAACGCCCCGGCCATTTCATTAGCCAATCTTATGGCGCGCAACGATTTACGATTAATATAATTGGCAAAGCCTCCCATTCCGGTGTTGCCCCGGAAAAGGGCGTCAGCTCGATTTCTGCTGCTGCAAAAGCAATCGCCAACCTGCAATTTGGCCGCATTGATGAGATTACGACCGCCAATATCGGAAAAATTTCTGGCGGAACAGCCACCAATGTTGTGCCGGAAAAAACCGTTTTGGAAGGGGAAGTGCGATCACTGAATCCTGAGAATGTCGAAATCGTCGTCGCGAATATCGAAAGAGAGTTTCGCTTTGCTGCCGACTATTTTGGCGCAATCCTGGAATTTGAATCGAACTGGGATTTTAAACCCTACCGGCTTACGCCGGATATGGCGATTTACCAGCGTATTGAAACTGCAATTGCTGCTGCCGGCCTTTCGCCAAAGCCTTCAACTACCCCCGGCGGCAGCGATGCCAATTCCTTAAACGGAAACGACCTTCCGGCGGTTAATATTGGCATTGGCGCGCAAAATCCACATGCTAACGATGAGTTTATTCTATTGGAAGATTTGCAAAAAAGCGTGGAAATCGCGATGGCTTTAATTCGGTATTAAGTATTTGTTTTGTAATAATTTGAAACTTGTAATATGATTCGAAAATTGATATATTGTTTTTATGAAACCGGATTCCAAAATACAAAAAATTTTTAAAAAAGTCCGAATTGAAGAACAAGGAAATGATTTTAAGTATTGGCAAACTCAGCCCTATGAAACCCGCCTGGAAACTTTAGAAAAAATCAGGCAAGAATATCACCTTTGGAAATATGGTACTGAACCAGGACTTCAAAGAGTTTATAAAAT
Organism: uncultured bacterium; assembly: GCA_964015645.1. GTDB lineage: Bacteria > Calditrichota > Calditrichia > RBG-13-44-9 > J075 > CAXHHS01. Next base: position 1,007 of record CAXHHS010000279.1, on the reverse strand, counting down.
CGTTAAACGAGGCTAACGTTCGCTATCTAATTGTTGGCGGATATGCAGTGGCATTTCATGGTCATCCGCGCTATACAAAAGATTTGGATGTTTGGATTTGGCTGGATAAAGGCAATGCAAAAAAATTGATAATTGCCCTGGATGATTTTGGGTTTGGTTCTCTTGGACTTAAAGCTGAGGATTTCCTCAATCCCGATGATGTAATCCAATTAGGATATCCCCCCAACCGTATCGATATTTTATCCGACTTAAAAGGTATAAACTTTGAAAAATGTTATACGGCCAAAGTTGAGGTTTTAATAGATGATGTTCAAGTCAATTTCATTGACCTTGAAAATCTAAGAAAAAATAAAAAAGCAACAGGCCGTACCCAGGATTTGGCGGATTTAGAAAAATTAAAGTGATGATCGTTTTTCTCTCCAATTTGTAGGAGAAACATAATTGAAACTTTCCCCTTATTTAACCTTTTCCAGAGAAGAGTGGAAAAAGCGCCGTGAAGATACACCGTTAACACTCACCGAAACCGATTTGGAAAATCTCCGGGGGATTAATGTCAATATTTCCCTGCAAGAAGTAGAGGATATTTATCTCCCGCTTTCCCGTTTGCTAAATCTGCATGTGGCCGCCACGCAAGAATTACATAAAGTACGCTCAAAGTTCTTGAGTAACTCTGATGCAAAAGTGCCTTATGTGATTGGCGTCGCAGGCAGCGTTGCCGTTGGAAAAAGCACCTCAGCGCGAATTCTGCAAGCGCTTTTATCTCGCTGGCCAAACCATCCCAAAGTCGATTTTGTAACAACCGACGGCTTTTTGTATCCAACAAAGGTTTTGGAATCGCACAATTTAATGAAGCGAAAAGGATTCCCGGAAAGCTACGATATTCAGAATTTGATGAAATTTGTTCACGAGCTAAAATCCGGGAAACCAAATTTAAAAGTTCCGGTTTACTCGCACTTTAGTTATGATATTGTGCCGAATCAATATCGAACCATCAATCAGCCGGATAT
>CAXHHS010000278.1:0-8117 GCA_964015645.1 uncultured bacterium | reverse complement strand
TAACGAGAGTTTAAAACCATTAAACTCCGGGGGATTGTGGCTGCCGGTAATCATTACACCAGCCTGAACATCCAATTTATACAGGGAGAAATATTGCACCCCGGTTGGCACTTTACCGAGATCGATGACATCAATGCCGGTTGAGAGAAGCCCTTTTTGCAGCGCCTTGCTTAACCGTTCGGTATGCAACCGCACATCGCCGCCAATGCTAATTTTTGTAACCCCGTTTTTGCTAAAATAGGCGCCAAATCCTTTGCCTAACTGTTCAACCGTTTCATCTGTAAGATCTACATCAACCACACCTCTAATATCATATTCGCGAAAAATAAAGGGGTTTAGCTTGCCCATTTTATTACTCCTTTGCTTAAATTTTTGAGTGCAAATTTATACCATCGAAATTTATTATTCAAGAGGTTTATCCGATGAATTTAACCCGGCTCCTTGTTCCGTTAAATAATCCGGTAAAATGCCTTTCAATCCCCACCATTAATAACTTGCCTTTAAAGTGATTAAAGTATATACTTGCTTCGTTATTTAACGATGCTCAAGCTAAAGTCAAAATAGAATGGTTGCCGAAAAAACCAACACAGCATTAAAGGCATAAATCAATATTTTCCACTTTTTATGAACTTGTTCAGGGCAAAGTAGTTATATGATGTGCTGTGAGGATTCCCCGGTAGTAAATTTTGCCGAACCGGAGGATTTGATTATTAACAATTGCTACAATTTTCTAAAACGAGCGCAGGTATTTTCAACAGCCCTCCTCTTGCTGCTATCATTTACCCTGCCGATTTTCTCTCAATCCAAAATATCAACGCGGCTGCAAGCGGCATTAGCAGACACCCAAAATAAATCGTCTTTTGTTAACGCCTTGGTTTTGATGCAAGAACAGGTTGATATCACCTCCCTTGATAAACAGCTATATGCCGAAAAAGCATCGCTGGAAAAAAGAGCTTATACTGTAATCACGCAACTCCAGAAAAAAGCCGAGCAACACCAGCCGCCGCTATTCGATTTTCTTGCGGCTAAGTCAGCATCGGAAATAACTGTGAAGCAATCGTTCTGGATCGCGAATCTGATATTGGTCGAAGCTACACCCGATATTATTATTGAATTAAGCCGGCGAGATGATGTAAAATTTATCGATATTGATCCGGTGCTAAGCCGCGACATTCCGGCGGAATCCACATTGCCTATCTCTAAATCTAACGGGCAGGTAGCCCAACCGGGCTTAAAGGCAATTAATGCCCATTTATTATGGGAAATGGGCATTACCGGCAAAGGGTGTTTGGTGATGAACCTCGATACCGGGGTAAATCTAAATCACCCCGCCTTACGCAGCCGTTGGCGGGGGAACCGCGTTCCGGAAGAACATGCCTGGTTCGACCCATTTTTCGACAGCATCGTTCCCAATGATCGCGATAATACGTTAAATCATGGAACCCATACTATGGGCACAATTACCGGGTTAGACACCACGACTTTTGATACCATTGGCGTTGCATTTGGTGCGGAATGGATCGCTTCTAACGCAATATTAGGCGGGCTGCCATTTGCCTCACGCGCCATTATGGCATTGGAGTGGGCAATGAACCCCGATGGCGACCCCACAACCATCGAAGATATGCCCGATGCCATCTGCAACTCCTGGCAGGATGCGCTAGATGCGGATTGTTTAAGCAGTTTTTACTTCCCGGTACTAAATTCCCTGGAAGCCGCCGGAATTGCCGTAGTATTTTCCGCCGGCAATAACGGTCCGGGCATAGCAACTCTCACTGCGCCGAAAAATCTTAACATCAACCCGGTAAATGTTTTTGCCGTGGGTGCAGTGGATGCAAATTTACCAGCGCTAACCGTTGCTCCTTTTAGCGCAAGAGGCCCCTCGGTTTGTGGCGGGGACGGTTCGCTTCTTATCAAACCGGAAGTTTCCGCCCCTGGGGTCAGCGTATTATCGTCACAGTTCAATAGTTACGGATTGGTTAGCGGAACATCGATGGCTGCGCCGCATGTGGTAGGAGCCATCGCCTTGTTAAAACAAGCCTACCCGCAGCTTACCGGCTACCAGCTAAAAATGGCATTGTACGAAACCGCCCGGGATTTGGGGACTCCGGGCGAAGATAACGATTACGGCACCGGTATTATTGACGTGTATGCTGCGTTTGTAAACTTAGGCGGCCCAAACGCGCCAACAGATTTTGTGGCATATAGCGATTACAGAACCCCGGCATCTATGAGCTTATCCTGGAAAGATCCAAAGACATTTACCAACGGTGATTCGCTGTTTTTAGATGATTATAAAATTTTCATCGAAAGAAATGAGACGCTAATCGATACTGTTGCCGCCGGTGTGGAACAGTACATTGACGATGGCCTAACTGATGGCGAAACATACACTTATACAATCTTCGCAAAACTAATCGACAGCGAATTAACCAGCCTTACAAGTAATGCTAATTGGATTGCCGGCGGTTCTCCCACGCCATCGCCGCCGACAAATTTTCAAGTTAGCGGCGGGCAGGATGAGATCGTAGTATTCTGGCAATCTCCGAACACCAATATTGACGGAACACCGTTAGATGATTTCGCCGGTATCCGCCTTTATCAAAACGATATTCCCATCACGATATTTGAACGCGCCGCGCAAGATACCGGGAAGGCGGATTCCGCTATGTATCAGCCGGATATTCCCGGCTATTACGATTGGCGAATTAGCGCTATCGACAATGAATTTTCCATTCACGAAAGCGACATTTCCAATGTCGCCCGTGTGCCGCTGAATCTTCCTTTTAGAGAGCAATTCGATAACGAGGGAATTCCCAATGCTTCTATTTGGTCAAATTTTAATGCGGAGATTAATGACCGTGCGGATAACCCACCTTCGGGAATATTATCCTTGAATTTAAATGGCTCGCCGGATGGCGAAGATATTCTCGAACTAAAACCGGTCGATTTAAGCCAGGCAAGCAGCGGGATGGCGTTGTCTTATTTTTATCAACCCCAGGGCCAGGGCAACGCGCCGGAAGCGGATGACAGTCTGCAAGTTTATCTCAAAAATAATTTGGGCGAATGGATTTTGGTGCGAGAATATACCGGGTCAACAGTAGCGCCGTTTCAACCGGAAGCCATCGATTTAGCAACAATGGCTGCCGGAACTGGCAGTTTTTTTCATAGCGAATTTCAAGTTCGCTTCCGCAGCACCGGCGGCGCTAGCATTTTTCCCAATGATGATTGGTTTATCGATGACGTTTACCTGGGAGCAGATGTCGTCAGTATCCATCCGCCGGGGCAATTGCCACAGCAATTCGCCATAAAACCGAACTATCCCAATCCGTTCAATCCCGAAACGACAATCGAATACCAATTGCCGCAGCCCAGTAAAGTGGTGTTAGAAATCTACAATACAATCGGCCAAAAAGTACGCACAATAATTAATCGAGAAGCAGAAGCTGGTTTTTATAAAGTTCGCTGGTATGGCCGCGATAATAATCATCAGCCGGTAGCCAGTGGAATTTATATCTACCAATTTCGCGCCACTCCGTTTGGGGCAAATAGCGCGGAATTTATAAAGGCTCAAAAGATGGTTCTCATTAAATAGAAGTCGGAGTATAACCTTTGGAGGCGTCTATGAAGCGCTTAATGCTACTACTATTATGTACACTTTTTATTTTCCCCCCCTTTCAAGATATACCAGCCCAATCAGTAGAGGCACGACGAGATGGCCCAAAGCCGAACGCTCCGCAAACAGCCTCCAAGAGCGCCAGCCAATTGCTCTGGGATAATCGTAATATCAACCATATTGATGCCGGAATTGTTTCGGTAGAATTGGGCGGGCTTCTCGCAGGGCAACGCCTGATAAATTCTGCCGATGATTTCATGGTCGCCAGCGGCCAAATTTGGGTTATCGATAGCATTTATGCCGAAGGATTTCCCAGCCAGCAGCAATTGCCCGATTCTTATGCCGTGGCAATTTATGCTGATAACGAAGGCCAGCCCGGTGATCCCATTTTTCAAGAAACGCTGATTCCGGCAAACGGCATTAGCCCGACAACCGTTCAAATATCGCTTGCTGAGCCACCAGTGCTGCAACCGGGCGCATACTGGCTTTCGGTTTATGCCGTCTACAGCAGCGGATTTGATATCACCCTCACCCGCTGGAATTGGTCTACCGGCAATGCCGAAATCGGATCGGAATATTACCTCCAGGATGAAAGCGGTCAGTTTGGCGGTTTTAACTGGCTGCCAGCCTCCTTTTTCAATATTAACGATCCATCTGCCTTATTCGCACTTTTTGGCGAAATGGGCGGTGATGACAGCGATCCGGCTCCCCCGGGGAATTTTACCCCTTATAGCGATTTTAACACACCCAATGAAATGTTGATAACCTGGACCGATCCTGCGACCTACCGCGATGGCTCGCCGCTAACGGATTTTCAAATCATCATTTCCCGCGACGGCAGCATCATCGATTCGATAGCGATGGGTCTGGAATCGTTTACAGACACCGCGCTAACCGACGGCCAGTTATATAACTATCGCGCCTGGGCCAAAGATAGTGTGGATAGCGTCAGCGCGCCGGTTTTGGCAAGCTGGATTGCCGGCGGCTCACCCATACCGTCATCGCCGCAAAACCTTAGCTGCGTATCAGATACGGTGCAGGCAGTTTTAACCTGGACCGATCCTGCAACGCAAATCGATGGAACACCATTGGACGATCTCGACTCAATTCGCGTTTATCGCAATGGCAACCTTATTGCTAACATTGCGCCAGGCGTGGAGACATTTACCGATGTGCCGCCGACCGGAATTGTCTTCACCTACACGGTTACAGCAATCGACACCGAAGAACCACAAAACGAAAGTTCACCCAGCAATCCGGCAGAGTGTTTTACGGGGCCAATTCCAACCTTTTTGGTTTGGGTGGGGCCAACAGCCGGCGGCGGCGCTATTGCCAGTGGAGATAGCATTCTTAATGCGTTAGCAGCCAACGGCGAGGATGCTTTGCTGACGAACAACTTGTTTGAATTGGGTGATGATTTAAGTATTTACGAGGGAATTTTTGTTGTTTTGGGTATTTTCCCGAACAATCACACCATCGGTTTTAACGACCCCGAAGGCCCGGCGCTGGAGGTTTTTTTGGCAAATGGCGGCCGCTTATTTTTAGAAGGCGGCGATGGCTTTAACTTCGACCCGGAGGCCGCTAATCGTGGCTATAACATTCGCCCCTGGTTTAGTCTGGAAGATGGGCCGGATGGCCTGGGCGATATATTTGGCGTTATCGGGGTAAACGATCTTTCCGCCTTTTCATTTAGCTACACCGGTGATAATATGTTTATGGACGAATTGCAACCCATCCTCTCCACACCGGTGTGGCAAAACGACAGTAATGGTGATATTAGCGGCGTGTTCAATATCGATTTTGGAGGGCGGGCAATTGGCGTCGTTCCGGCATTTGGCGGATTTGTGAATTCTTCTGCGCCGTTAAATACGGAATTGCGATTGCCAGCGGTTCGGGAAACCGATCTTCAAGCGATAGCTAATCGACCACCAAAAAACCGGTTGAATCCGGAGCTACAAACCAATTTTCCTAAAAAAATAGTTTATTCCGATAAAAAACCGCAGCGCAACTATCGCAAAGATTTACTAAAGGTAACGCCGAATGGAATCGAAATTTTCGCCAATAACAAGATAGATTTGATGGCCGCTTACCTGGAGTTTTTCCGCGGGGAAATCGGGCCGCCGGTGATTTCGGTAAACCCTGCTGCCATCACGGATACGGTTTTTACAAATGGTGTTTCCGTAAATTCCCTGGCGGTTAGCAACATTGGCAACACCTTAACCGATACGCTCACTTTCTCTATCACAATCAATCCGGCGGAACCCTGGATTACCGTTTCACCGCTGGCGGATACACTCATCGCAAATGCAACTTCGGTAATTGCTGTTACGCTCGACGCCAGCGATTTATTGCCGGCCACCTATTCTACAACGTTGGAGATCGCCAGCAACGACCCCGATAATCCATTGGTAATCGTTCCGGTGGAAATGGTGGTAGAAGAAGCGCCGGTGGTTGATTTTTCACCCGATTCGATGTCTTTTTCTCTCGACCCGGTTTCACAGGATTCTCTACCGATGCAGGTCAAAAACACCGGTGGCGAAGCGCTCGAATTCACCCTCACGCCGCTGACCGGGTTTTCCGGGCAAGCAAAACAGTTAGGGTTAGGAAAAGCAAAAGTTGCGGATAACTTGCTTTCGGATGATGTAAAGTCTGCGCTTGCCGCCCGCACTGCTTATCGCGGCCAGCCCAACGAAACCAGTGAAATGCAGACATCACCCGGAAAAACTTTCGGGCAGCCGGATTTTATCAACGGCGAAGAAATTTTTGGCTCCACTCAAAACAGCTTTTTCGGCTCCAATCGCGATCGCGGTAATATTTTCTTTGTTACAAAATCCGTGGTATTGGTAGAACACAAAATGTATCTCAATATTCCGACAGATACGGAAATTTACTTCCACGTTTACGAAGGCGATAGCCTGCTGGGCGATTTCACAAAGATTCACGAAGTATTTTTTCCGGTATCCGGCACCGGCGAAGGATTTTATTCCTCCGGCAAAATTTCCGTTGCCCTCAATGCCGGGAAATATTACCTGTTGGGTGCAAGTTGGGGCAATGCCCAGGTCACCTATTTTACGGCAACGGAAGAGGTTCCCATTCCCGCCTCTTTCGGCAGGCTGGAAACCGGAAGCCCCGTTAGCGTTGCCGGTTTTCCACCGGGAGATAGCGGCACAAACACATTCGAAGATATTAATCCGTATTTTTGCAGTGTGACAACCACTGCGCCGCTATCCGTAAATCCCCAGGCAGGCACTGTTTTACCGGGCGATAGTGCGCAAGTTTGGGTAACAGCCAACTCCGCCGGATTAATCAGCGGAGACTATAATGGCGCAATACAAATCAACAGCAACGACCCTTTAACGCCGGATACTGCGATGGCGGTTAATTTTACTGTATCCAGCCAACCGGCTATTGGCGTTTCACCGGATTCGATTATATTCGATACATTGTTGATCGGTCAATCGCAAACCTTAACATTTACCATCTCAAACCTGGGAACGGCAGAGCTAATTGTCAATACCATCCCTGTGCCAAACCCGGATTTTTCGACCAACCCGGTTTCACTAACACTGCCGCCTTTAACCTCCGAAACGGTGCAAATTAATTTTGAACCCACTTTTGCCAACGTCGTTAACGAAGCAATTGTCATTAGCAGCAACGATCCCGATACACCGCAGGATAGTATTTTCATTCACGCCGTTGCCAATGATCCACCGGTGGCCGGTTTATCTCCCGATAGCTTAAGCGCAATCTTAGCGCCGGGACAAACCGCCACCGATACGCTGCAAATCATCAACTCCGGGGAAGGCGTTTTGGAATTTGTGATTACCCTGGAAGACGCCACACCGAAAACAAATGTAACTACAATTGGTGATGAAGCTGCTCAAACAGCCGGAATTGTCGCTGTTGGGAATCCTGTTCCGCTTTCACAGTTAAGCCGGCGCCAAATGGTGATCGAGAATCCCTTGCAAGACATACCGGATTCTCAATTGCCGTCATTTGTTCCCAACAGCAAAACCGATTTTCCACCGGCTATTGCCGGGGAAGAAGTATTTGGCAGCCCGCAAACCGGTTTTGGCCCCTTTGGTTTACGCGGCAGGGGAAATTTCTTTACCGTCACGGAATCCACCAATTTGCTGGAACATCGATTGTTTCTGGATATTGTTGAAACGTCGGAAGTCTGGTTTATCGTTGCCGAATCGGAAAGCCAGGTCGGAACCTATACCACCATCAGCGCTGCAAATGTTTCGCCGCAAGGTCCCGGGGAAGGCTGGTATAGCTCCGGCCCCATCAGCGTTCCCCTGGAGGCTGGAAAATCTTATATGATCTTTGCCCAGTGGCAATTGCCGGCTGTTTATTACGTCGAAGAAGATATTACGCCCTATCCGATTCCGACATCATTTGGAGAATTAACCGGCGGCGTTGGCTGGAGAGTCGCTTCCAATACGGAGTATGCTGTTCCGCCGGTAGATTCCTACCTGGTCGGCCCATTGGCATTTGGAGA